>JAVCCE010000059.1 GCA_030765645.1 Candidatus Hinthialibacter antarcticus
GGCGGCGCAGGATGGACACTTTCTCTTCCGGGGAGTAATGATTGCGGCTCTTCTTCATGAGAGATTCCTCCGTTTGACTACACTAACTCAAACGTGGAATAATTCCATTTCCGACTGAAGCGGAACAAGGCGCGGAGGCAAGGCTTTTAGCCCCTCTTTTTAAGGGGGGTGGCGCTGAAAGCGCCGGGGGGATCTAAATCAAGCCTATTTATAGATACAGTTAGATGTGGCATTTTTTTAAATAATTCAAGAAATAATTGACAGAATACTATTCTTAGAATAGCATTGATGATGGAGGGACAAAATCATGGACTTCAAATCATCTCTCACCAAAGGAACCGTACCGATTCTGCTGCTGGAAATCCTCAGTGAAGGCGAGGCCTACGGCTATGAACTCTGTAAGGATATCGCTAGTCGCAGCGACGGCGCCTTGAAATTCGGACAGGGAACCGTCTACCCGCTGTTGTATAAACTCGAAGAAAAAGGCTGGGTGGTCAGCGAGCGAAAATCCACCCCCGGCGGCAAGGAGCGGCGCTATTACAAGTTGACCGACGCGGGCGCCAAACACCTGGAACGCTGCAAGAAAACCTGGTTCGAAACCAGCGCCGCCATCGGACGCATCTTAGGCGCCAACCCCATCGCGCAAACCTGTTTTGGCTGAACGAGCGGGCCAGCGCGCCCGTAGGGCTCAGCGATAGAAACCGAAGGCAGGGACATAATCTGAACCGGTCTCTAGGTGTCACTGTAAAAAAAGGATTTTTCATCATGTCGAAAAAATCGCCGCAAGAACGCTACGCCGATATCGTCACGCGCGGGTTGTGGATTCTGCCGCGCCGCCGCCGCAACGCCCGCCGCGAAGTGCTCGACCATTTAGAAGACGCCGCCGAAGCCAAGGGCATTGAGCAATGGTCCGACGAATCGCTGCGCAAAGAACTCGGCCCGCCGAAAAAATTACGCAAACTGTTCATCAATGGCGGCCTGCCCTGGTGGGCGCGCATCGCCAAACTAGGCGTCTATTTTTTCGCGCTCATTTTGATGGTCTTGGTCGGGTTGGATGTATGGATACTCTGGTTCTATCCAGTGCCGAATATATGGATCACGAAAGTACAAGACGACCCAAACTACATGGCGCAGTTTGAGAACACCTTCATGCCCACGCCTCCCGGCATCAAATGGCAGCAGCCTGGCGATGAACAATCAGAGAAAGCCATTCAAACCATTCTCGATGCACATGAATTAATTAAGCAGCATCATCAAATCATCAATGAAGCAGAGTCAGACTTTTTAGAGCAAACCCGAAAACGCGCCGCTAGCGAGGGGATCTATGGAACCACATTTCAAGCCAAGACTCGCGCGTATTGGGATGAGTTCATGCAAGAATTTTTTATGAACCAACCCGGCGCTGCTTCCAGCCCAATGATGATGGGAATGGGCATGACGCGGCAGTATGATATCGCTGAAGGCGAAAAACTGTGGCTGCATCAGTATGCCAAACAACAGGGGGCGCCGTTTGTTACTCCGCCGCTGGTGAAAGATAATTTTCAAAAGGCCCTTTCATTGTGGAACTCCGTCGATCAATTCGACCGTATGCACTTCAAACGCCCTACGGTTGAGCCGGAAGACATCGCCTATTTAAAAGAGATGTATGAGCAAGCGCGAGCCGGACAGTTAGGAAAAGATAACCAGCCCACTCACCCGTCCCCCGGGCGATGGACTGGCGCCGCGGTGAGTCATGTGATGACTCAAGCGCGATTTGGGCGAGAAGTGGAGTCATATAAAGATATTGTTCAAATCACCAAAGATTTATTTGTGACGGCTGATTTAAACATTCCATACAACAGTGTTAGTAATACGCTTGCTGACCTTGGCCCCGACTGGGCGCGTCCGGCTAGCGAGACCATTTACGTCGCAACGCCTGACCGCATAAACGCTGGCCAGGCGCCCAAGTTGATTCAGTCACACGCGCGTTGGACGCGCCTGTATACTGACGCCGTTTATCCCCAACCAGAGCCACTGCTTGGCTGGTTAATTGTCATCGCGCAGATGGAAAGGATAGACAGCATGTTGCAAGGCTGGATTCAAACGGTGGACGACCTGCCGGGTTATCAATCCGCGCTCGAAGAAACCATAGCAATCGACTACGCCAAGATCGACGGCGACTGGCCGGGCTTGGACGAAGTGATTAGAGAAAGTGCGTATTCCAGTCATCAAATGCGGTTCAAAGACGGGCTGGCGATGTTTTTGTCAGGCTTTTCAATTTTTAAATTTCAATGTTCTGCCATGCAACTGCTTCACTCAAAGGAGTCGTTTGGCTACACGAGATATAAATGTTTAAAGCGTCTGCGTGAATTTCAAGTGCATACCATGATGAATGCCATTGCGATGCCGAATTTTGAAAACGCGAAAGTCCGCACGCAAGTCGCCCGCGCCAAACAAGCGATTGCCCAAGGCGCGTTGGATTTAACGAAATGGATCGAAGCAGGCTCGCCCATTGATGAATGGTCGCCGCCGCAGATTGACGACCCATTTCAAGATGACGATTTGTGGATTGAAATCGCGCCGGATGCGGTCGAGTTTCGCAGCGCCGGGCCGGACAAACTGTTCGGCGATCCGCTCTATAACCCCAGCAATGGCATCACCAGCGTCGGCGACATTGTGTGGAATATCCCACGAAATTAACCCAGGATAAAAAGTTGTAGGGGCACAGCGAACTGCTGCGCCCCTACGTATATTCATTACGGATCGATTTATTCGCGTTAATTAAATATCATCCAGGATTGAACGCCCGTTGGTTCCGCAAACGTAGCGGTTGTCCAGTTCAAGTCGTTATCTCCATCGCCAACCCACATCGCCTGGGCTTGAAATCCGCCCGCCGGGAGATCGGTGTCAATCATCAAATGGGTCAAACTAATCGTGCTTCCTTGCAGCGGGTCGGGAAGCATCGGAGTCCAGCCCAATTGATTCATGACTTGATCATCGACGTCGTCTGGGATGGGATCAGGATCGCTGTAGTATTTGCTTCTCTCAATCGAAGCCCAGGGGATTTTCGCTTCGATGGTATATTTGCCCTCTTCAACAACCACAACGACTTCCCAGTCTTCGTTGACTTCGCCCCGAACGACGGTTCCGTCTTCGAGTGTTTTGTCGCTGTTATCAGAACGGCTGCCGGTCCGGGTTCCAACAGACCAGCGGCGGGTTGTATCGACGCTTTGGTCTTCCGTCGCGCCAATCGCAATGATTGTTTCGCCTGGCAGCCACATGTTTCCTGATTCAAAATTTTCTAAAAAATCAGGATACAGAATCACGTCTTGTTCAGAATTATTGGTAAAATCAATAAACCACTGAACGCCGTCCCGTACCCACCAGGAAAATGCCGTGGTTTCATTGACGTGCGAGATCACATCGTCGGTGACTTCGGCTGCGCAATACAACGCTTCTTCGTTATACATCGTCGAGAAGGTGCAGACCGCGTTGGGATCGTTCCAGTTGGTTCCGAATGAATCAACAACGCTGTCTTTGTCATACGTAATCCACTCGGCGTTGCTCCAGTCGCTCAAGTCGCCGTTAATCGCGGGGCCGCTGGTGTAGTTGATCGAATGCGTGGGGGCGTCGGGGTTTTGCGCCCATCCATTCATTCCAATCAGCACCATTGAAAATATAAATATGCTCCTTGCTGCATTGGTCATTACTGTCCTCCCTTTGGTAAGAAAAATAGAGTATCACACAGTTGGTATTTCAATCTGTTGATGGAATGAATATTCATTATAGACGAAGAACTAATTCTAAGCGTGTTTATGAGAATAAAAAAAAGGTGATTAATCTTTTCGGATGTGCGGTAGATTTTTGATTGCGTTTTTTTGACGCTCAGGATGAAAAACTGTTTTGCATTGAGGATAAAAACATGAAAGAATCAATCGTCCTCTATCGTAATTATCATAGAGAACGTCCGCGAATCACGGTATCACGGGGGGGGCATGATGGAACTGTTTTTCCTTTTGTTGTTCATCGGCGTCGGCGGATATGTCAGTTTCTATATAAAAGGCTGGGCGGTCCTCTTTTATTTTTTCTTAATCGCGTTTTGCATTAAACAAATGTGGATGCTGCCCAAAGACTTACGCCAGTTACGCTTGCTTGCAAATGATGATGTGAATCCTCACCGTTATCGTCTCGAAAAAAACGCTTTCATCATTCATTGGCTGGTTACGGTTGCCGTGTTTGTTTATATTGTATGCTGGCCGTTTTTTGGGATTTTTTAGTCTTAGGGAGAGTGACAGAATGGGGCGTATTCTACTCATTATTCAAGTTGCTATTGCGCTTTTTGTCGTGGGGTGGTTTCTGAAATTGCTGAACAAAATGCCTGGAGAAATCTATCAACTGCGAGAACTGCGGGAAGAAAAGCCCGACCTGTTTTGGGCCGAGTGTCTGTCTTATTGTTTCACGTGGGCTATATGCTTAATCTTGATGGCCGTTTTTGTTGTACCTTTTGCTATGCAAATCGTTGGCGGTTGGTCAAAAATTATTGAACTGTTTTGATTGATTAAAACAAAATGAGTGGATTATTTTCTCGCCTTAACCTCTTTTGTTACCCACCCCTTTTGAATCAACCAGTGCGTAATCGGGAAGATGATAAACATCCCAAAAAATGGAATCACGCCGTCGAACATGCGGTTGCCGCCGATGTAATAGGTATCAATAATATGCGTACGCGAGAACCATTCGCTGAGCGCCGCCGCCGCCCACACCCAGCCGCCGTGCAGCCCGGCGCTATACCACAGCGTCCCGCTTTTTTGTACGGCGAAACACAAGATCATGCCCACAACGAAGAGCGAAACCGCGTCAGGAAACAGCGTAAACCCGGTCAGCATGTTGTAGGTCATTTGCCCGCAGAGATAAAAGCCCATCCACCAGACGTTGGGGTCGGCAATGGCGCCGCTGGAGTGGCTCTCTAAAAAATGCAGCGAAGAAAAAATAATGCTGCATCCAATCGCGGCTTTCCACCAGCCGTAATGGGCGCGCAGCGAAAAGAAGATCAGCCCGCGAAAAATGTATTCTTCCAGGCCTGACACCACCGCGCCGCGCAGCAGCCCGACCAGCAGCGCTTTCGTTAAGTCGTAATCGCTTTGCGGCGTCCACGCGCCAAAGGCGACGTACGCAACCGTCAGCGTGAGCAGAAAGCCCCAGGCGATTGCTGCGCCGAAGAGGATATTGCGAAAGCATCCCGCATGAATGACGTACCCTACCTTGGCGGGATGCTGAAACCCAATCCAACGACCGGCGCCGATCAGCGACAAAATAACAGAGATCATCCAGATGCGGCGAAACACGCGGTCGGGACCGTAATGCCATCCCCATTGTTGAACCATGGTGAACACAAACGGAAACAACGCGCACGCCAGCATCGACGAAGCGAATATTAAAAATAGAATGCGGGCGACAATTCGATAGTTCATATAGATTCAGAGGGTGGCAAGGGCAAGTCCGCCGCAGCGGACAGCCCTTGATGTATTTGTTTTATTTTGATGACAAGTCTCGCCTTGGTTTCAAGATGTCTTCAAGCAAATCCGGCTTGTCTTCATTGCGGACGATGTCAATATATTTCGGGCCGTCTGCGTAGGGAACCACAACCGTCTTTAGATCGTCGCCTTTGAACAACATGAATTCAATTTCGCGGTTCACCGGGCTTTCAGCGATTGCGTCTTTGAAACGGGCCGTACTATATTTCTTGCCGTTGACGCTGATGATCTGGTCGCCTTCCGCTAACTTGGCTTGATCAATCAGGCCGCCTGGGATAATCGTTTGTATGGTCCCGTTGCCGCTGATGCGCGCGCCGATTGAAGTCAGCGAATCGTCTTTGTCAAAGTCCGTCGGCTTAGGCGAATATTCAAGCCGATAGCCAACACGGCTCAACATATCCAACGGAAGGTCTTCACGATAGCTACGGACGCGGTCGTCGATGAGCGATTGCCAGTCGTATTTATGTAGACCGTTTAAGAGGGTAACCAGTTCGCTTTCAGTGAAAGGCATCAGCGGCTTCCTGGCGTCATAGCGTCCCAAAAAACGCTGGTTGAAATCATCCAGCGTAACTTTGCCGTCGGTCTCTTTCCGCAGAATGGCGTCGATCTCAAACCAAAGCAACGCGCCTTCAAAGTAATAGTCCTGCGGGCGGCGCAGCTGCGTCCAATGATTACTGCGGGCGCGTCGCACGTACGACGACGCTGCGGTGTCTTGCAGGTTCATGAACTTGCGGCCCTTTTGCCGCATGAGGCTGGTCAAGGTTCGCCCAATGCCCATCCAACCGTCGCGCAGCGCGCCTTCAAACGAAGTGCGTTTTTCGGTAGCGAACAGCCCCGACCGCGCCGCCAACACAACGCCAAGGTATTGGTCCAGCCCTTCATACACCCACAATAATTTTGTGTCTTTGGGGGTGTTGTAGTCATCGCCAGCCATCCCGGCGGGGCGGTGGTATTTTCCACACCAGCGGTGGCCGAACTCATGCGCCAGCAATTGGCCGGTTTTGGTTAGTTGCTCGTCGTCTTCGAGTCCATTCTCACTGACGGCGTTGAGTGACGAGCGGGTGTGTTCAAGGCCGATAAACGGCATGTTGTTGCTAAGCACCAGCAGAAAGTGATAGTCGTAATCATGCTTGCCGCCCGTCAGCAGCGCGGCTTCTTCGACCAGGTCTCTCAATTTTTGAATGGTCTTCTCGTCAACGTCGAGCACCCGCTTTGATTCAGAAGCGATGTGAATGAAGTGCTTCGAACGGCCTTCCGGCGTGATGTCATATTTGCGTACGTGCTCACCGCAGATGACCGGGCTGTCCATCACTTCCTGCAGCGTCGTCCGTTCGAATTCGATGCTTGAACCGGTTTCTTTTTTGGATTGCAGCGACGACCCCCATGACCAGCCTTCCGGCAATTGCAGCGTAAGGTCAATCTCTAAATCAAAGATCGACGCGCCCACCGGATAGAGCAGGCAAGTGTTCCAGCAGATGATTCCTAAGTGTGGGTTGCCGTACGAATCAACGCCAGTAGAGCCAGTGGTCGATTGGTTGCAGATGTAGGTTGTCTTGACGGTGACGCTGCGAACCCCGGACGGAACTTCAGCCTGAATATGATAGATATCTTCCGGGTGACGAAACCAGGCGATGCTTTCGCCGTCGGGCGTTATCACTTCGATGCCCGCGACGTTTTGGATCGGGTTATTCGGCCCGTGTACGCCTTCGATCCATTGCGGATAATACGCGTCGAGCATCCCCGATTTCACCGGGAGAGTAATCTCAGCCGTCAATAAGCCGCGCGGCAGATCGGTCGCGTCGACGTGCGCTTTGATGGCGGCGGCGTTTGACGGTTGCACAGAAAGGGCGAGGCAAAAAATAACGGGTAACAAAGGGAACACAAACCAACGGTTCATGGCGTTTTCCTCAGGGGGTGATTTTTGTTAGAAAGAAAAGCATAGCAGGTGATGTTCATCGTAGCGATGGTCAACGCGTTTGAATAGCGATTGGGCAAAAAAAAATGCCGGAGCGAAGGGCCCCGGCGGAGATCGAGTCTTTTGCTTAGAAAAGCAAAGGAGATTTTGTTTAGTTAGCGAACAACATTTCCATGCGGGCGCGAATGCGCGGGCGGCGCAGTTTGTCCATCGCTTGTTCTTCGATGCGGCGCACACCTTCTGCGCTCAAGCCCATTTGCTGGCCGACTTTGCGCAGGCTCATTTTTTTGCCGTTTCCCTTTAAATTAAAGCGGTGAGTTAACACGTCGCGTTCGCGATCAGTCAGCAGGTTCATCGCTTCGTTTAAGCGGTTCTCGGCCTCGCGTCCCCACAAGGTTTCGCGGGGATCGGGGTGGTCTTCGTCAATCAAGACCCGCTCAAGGCCCGGGTGTTCATCGTCACGCGCATGTAAGGTTTGAAACGACGGCGCATAATCGGCGATTTGTTCGACCTTTTTGAGATCAACGTCTAATTGCTTGGCAATTTCTTCGTCGTAGGGTTTGCGTCCGTTGGATGTGAGAAAGACCTGTTCGAAGGCGCGGACTTTGCGCAGCATTTCTAACTTGTTAATCGGCAGATTGACCGGACGCGACTTTTGTTCGAGGGCGCGTTGCATGTACAGGCGGATCCACCAGGATGCGTAGGTAATCAGGCGGCATTCTCTGGACACGTCGAATTTTTCGACGGCGTCAATCAGCCCCAGAATGCCTTCTTGCACCAGGTCAGCCAAGCCGAGGCCTTGTTGTCTGAAGCGCATCGCCACTTTCACCACAAAGCGAATATTGGATTCAATCAGTCGGCGCCGCGCGGTTTCATCGCCCGTCTTTTTATAGAGGCGAATCATTTTTCGCTCTTCTTGTGGGCTTAACGGTTCGGTTGGGCAATCGCTGTTCATAAAACGCTTTATCGTATCGTAATCCATGATATCCACTCAACTTTCATCCCAGTGTGATCAACCTCACCTGCCTTTCCCTAGTACAAGGTTTGTGCCAGCCTGTCCAAAAATCATCTGAGATCATTAAATAACGGGTGGAAATATAGCTAAGATAAACAATTTGTGTTAGTTATATTTCTGAATACAGAAACAATAACGAATAATTCAATCGAATGTGTTGGGCTGAATGTAATAAGTTGTCATGGGGAAGCGTTGTCAGTGAGCAGGATACTTCACAGATGCGAAGAATCGCTCACAGTAATGGTGTGCAGGATTCTGCTCAGGTGAGGGCGGTTTGGTAGGCTTTTTCTAACTGGTCCGTATGGGATTTCCAATTATATATTGATACCGCCCGTTCCCGGGCAGCGCTTTGCATGGCGGTTCGCATCGGTTCGTCTTGCAGAATGACGCGGGCTTGTTGCGCCATCGCTTTTGCGTCGCCGCAGGGGACGCAACGCCCCGCCTCGCCGATCATCACCGGCGCTTCGCCGATATCCGACGCGACAACCGGGATGCCCATCGCCAAATATTCGGCGATTTTCAACGGAGACTTGGCTTTGGTCACGTCATTCGACTCGAACGGGGCTAAGGCGAGGTCGGCGCAAGACAGATATCGCGGCACCTCGTCTCCTGGAATGTAATCCGTAAATATGATTTTTTCTTCCACGCTCAAGTCCCTTGCATGTTGTTTGATGGAGTCTAACTTGCGGCCTCCGCCCAAAATTAGTAATACTGCATTTGGAAAGTCGCCAACAAGATGCGATAACGCTTCTACGGCTTGTTCTGCGTAACTCGCGACCTCGAGTTGGCCGTGATAAACCAGAGTTGGAAACGAAAGGCTGAACTGCTGAACGATTTCGTCGTCTGTTTCGCGCGGACAAAACTGCTCGAGATCAGCGCCTACAGGCGCGTCCCATATCCGGTTTGGGTCAGCGCCCCATTGCAGCGCGTGGTCGTAGAGGTGCTTGCTCGCTGTGGTGACGGTGTCCGCAAGCGAAGGCAGCAGCCTGTCCCAACGATTGGCGATGTATCCCGCCCAGGATGAACGCGCCAGTTCGGTCGCGATGCCCGTCTCCCAATCGTCATAGTCATAATGCAGCGGGACGCCCCAATGGCGGGCGAGTTGAATGGCGGGAATCGAAGCGTCCGGGTAGGATTTCCACAGGTGGACGATGTCTGGTTTCGGCGAAATCGACTTTAATTTAGTAATATTGGACGGTAGGTCAATGATACGCCGGGGGATTTGAATGATTTCAACATCTTTGAGTTGGCCCTTCGCAACGCTGGGCAGCTCGCTTTGCCGCTGGGTGTGGACAAAATCAGCCAATATGACTTCGTGTCCGCGCCGGGCTAACTCTTGCGCCTGACAAATCACGCGTCGGGCGCAAGAAACCGAAGATAAATCAAAGCGTTGAAGAATTAATATTTTCATTGCGGGTGGGGGAAATAATACGGCGATTATGTTATGTTGTGTATAATTTGTTGATAACTTAAAACAACAATACTAGAAAATTGTTAAAAAAGTAAGATAACCAGTTGAAAATGCTTGCCATTTTCGCTATTGTAGAGTGATTCTGTGTGTGAGTGGGCTTTGTGACCTATAAACAGACAACAACGAATTTGAAAGAGAGTGCTCGGAGGCGCCCATGCGGTTGACACGCTATTTCTCCCTATTCGCGATATTATTGGCGGCCTGCGTACAGTTTACGTTCGCAGCAGGCGTAATTACTTTAACGCCTCAGTCCAATCAAGGCAGCGCTGACGCGCCCGTTGCGTTTGACGTCTTCCTACAGTCAGAAGACGCATTGAGCGCATATCTGCTGGAATTTCAGTTTGATGGCGTAAGCGTTGGTTCTGCGCAATTTGCCTATGCTGATGCTTGGGCCTCAACTCCCGCGCCGGTTGATCCGGTTGTGGGCGATTTTGTTGATGGCCAATTGGTCGTTCAATCGTCATTGATTGGCGCCAACGCCGGCCTCAGTTTTGCTGACGCGACCCAAATCGGTACGCTGACCGTTGTCCCTGGCGGCGAAGGCACCTTGAACGCTGCCGTCTCATTCGGCAACGTCTTTTCCCAAGGCCTGCTGCAGCCGGAAGGCAGCCTGCTTACCTTGGGCGATCCCGTTTCAGTTGATATCGGCGGCGATATAACCGTTCTCGGTGACGCAAACGGTAATGGCAGCCTGGATATTATCGATGCGTTGTTAATTCGCCAATTTTTGGCGCAATTACGAGATAGCGTTCCGCAGCCTGAATTAGCCGACATCAACGGCAACGGCGGCATTGATATTATCGACGCGCTGTTCATCCAACAGATTTTGGCTGGTTTGCGTGCAGACCCAAATACTCAACCTGCCGCTATGATTGCTGCGTATGTTCCTTATCAAACATCAGCCATGGCAAGTTTGGCGTCAACCCAACCACTGGTTAATACATCTTTAATTGGCGACGCCAATGGAGATGGCGCTTTGACAAAGGCAGACGCCGAACTAATTCGCGCATACTTGGCAGGCGCGAATGTAAAACTCGTTAACCCAACGTATGCTGATATCAACTTAAATGGCACAATCGATATCGCCGACGCCCTGTATATTTCACAAATCGTGAATGGTTTACGCGCTGATCCGAACGACCCAGATTCAATCTTTGATCTTGGCTTGAAAGATGACTGGTTTGTTCGACCATTGCAGGTTCCAGACAACACTCTGACTATCGTGTTTGATGCAGGCTCGTTTGACGTTGGTCAGCAAGCGGTTGGACGCGTCACTGCAAACGTAGGCGCATCATTGCTGGCTGCCTATGACTTAGTTTTAACCTATGACCAGACGCTTTTAAACGCTGTTAGTGCGGCTGGCGGCGCTGCAACCGATTTTGGAAACCCAACAGCAAACCTAACTACCGCTGGTCAGATTCTGATGAACGGCCTAAATATCAACGGTCAGGGTGGAGAAGTTGAATTCGCCCTTATTACCTTTGACGTGTTAGCGACTTCTTCTCCTACAACCCCGGTTGATATTTCAATTACTTCATTCGTTGACAACAACTTTAACAACATTGATGTAAATGTTGCATCCGGTATAGTGAATTTGCAGCAGGTGGTAGTTGAACCGACCGCAGTGCCGGAAACGCCGACCGCGACTCCGGTTCCACCGACGAACACGCCGGTTCCAGCAACCAATACTCCAGTTCCTCCGACGAACACGCCAGTTCCTCCAACGGCGACTCCTGAGACTGGCGGCGAGACGCCGACCGCGACTCCTGTTCCGCCAACCAACACGCCAGTTCCGCCAACAGCGACGCCAGAATCAGCGACTGCGACTCCAGTAGCGCCAACCGCGACGCCGGAATCAGCAACTGCAACTCCGGTTCCGCCAACCGCGACGCCGGAATCAGCAACTGCGACTCCAGTCGCGCCGACGGCGACGCCGGAAACAGCGACAGCGACTCCTGTTCCACCGACGAACACGCCTGTTGCGCCGACTGCGACGCCGGAATCAGCGACAGCGACTCCGGTTCCGCCAACTGCGACGCCTGAAACCGCGACGGCAACTCCGGTTCCAGCAACGCCGACTCCTGAGACGGCGACCCCGACTCCAGTTCCGGCGACTGCAACCCCGCAACCGACTCCCGAGCCGGAAGCGACTGCAACCCCGACCGTAATTCCGACGCCGATTGACATCACCATCGCGGCGAACGAAGGCTTGTTGCTCTTATCGCATGACGGCGTTGTGTTGAGCCGCGGCTTTGAGTCAGGCAACGAAGTTGAAGTTGAAAATATCCCATCGCAACCGATTGACCTTGAGTTGATTGGCGCATCCACCTTGTTGTCAATTAATGTTGACGGCGTGATTGCTCCAGCTGAATTGGTGATTGCAGGCGATGGCGAAGGCTCCTTGCTCGAAAGCGGCCAGATTGTTGATCTCGAACCCATCGTCACAGGCGCTGGCGTCGAAGGTTACTTAATCTTAGATCGCCTGGGCAATGTTCGCGCTTATGGTACTGCCGCCTTCCAGGGCGATACCGAATTCGTCCGCACCATTCGCTTCGGCGGTTTGCTGATTGAACAAGCCATCAGTAATGCGGTCGATCTTGAATTGGTGGTTGATCCTGCCAATCCGTCTTCCAACCTGGGTTACTACATTCTCAGCAAAGAAGGCGCGTTGGAAAACTTCGGCGCCGTGCCGGAACTGCCTTCGCTCGATTCAACGGCGTTTGGCTATACGGTTGCCTTTGACCTGCTGGTTAGCGGCGGCTCCGTGAACGGTTACCGCGTCTTGACTGAATTCGGTCAAGTCATCGAATGGACGGAAGCGGGCGGGTTTGTCCCGGTTGCGCCTGAAGTACTGCGCATGTTTGACCGCGAGCCGTTGCCTGTTGACTTCGCTGAAGTCGACGGCGCGTATTACATCTTGAACGAGCGCGGCTTCCTGTTCGGTCCGTCTGCCGTCGTTGCAGATCCCGAATCGTTAGCTGACTTTATTGATAATCCCGGCTTCTTCGATATGGAAGCCGGCGTATTGAACCCGGTCACCGAATAGTGTGACGCGAAACAGGTTATTGAGGCTTAAAAATGAATAGACGAACAACACTAAAACGATCCATGTGGGGGTTACTCAATATGAAACGTAGCTGCGCTACACTTTTGGCACTCGGCCTCGTCTCCACACTGTTTCTTGCGCCGATTACTGCTCAGGCTCAAGATGATTATCTGGCCTTGTACAATCGCTACCTGTTCCATCACATCGGGCTGAATGCGCGCTCGGCTGCGATGGGCGGGGCTTACACCGCGCTGAAGGGCGGCGATATGGGGCTGAGCGGCAACCCGGCGAGTTTGGGTTTCCAGACGGAACGCTATGTGGCGATCGAAGGCGGCTTTGAAGACGTCACCAGCGACTCGTCAATGGCGATCGGCGGTATGTCGGATGTCGCTTTTAACGAAACCGAAATTTGGAACGTCGGCGCAGGTCTCATTTATCCATTTGAATGGGGCGCATTGGCGCTGAACTACAACTTCCGTGATGACGATTTCGAGACCGATGATTACTTCTTGCTCGGAACTCGCTACCAGCAAGAGGGCGACCTCGAACGCCACAGCGTATCGTTAGGCGGCGGTTACGCCATTAACGAATGCTTCACAATTGGTTACCGCTATAGTTACCTCGACTGGGACCGCGATACGTCACTCATTGACGTCGGCGCGTTTGTTCCTGCGACAGTGGCGACCATTAACGAAGAGTTTCAGGGCCATCGCAACCAGTTTGGTATGCAATATGAATATGGCGAAAACTGGCGCTTTGGTTTCGACGGTATGTATGGAATCGGCGATCGCGATATCGACGGTTTGGGTGAAGCCGACGCCGACTCGTGGCATGTCCGCGGCGGTGTTGCGTATGACTTTGCCGAATATGCGCCGGTTATCGTGACCGTAGACCTGAACTTTGAAAACCGCGAACTCGACGGCGCTGGCCAAGACCTCGAAGACGACTTGTTTGGCGTTCACTTTGGCGCTGAATATGAAGTCTACGAGAACCTGTTCTTGCGCGCTGGTTATCAGTGGGAAGACATCGACTATCAAGACGCTGTCAACGCCATTGATGAAGAAGTTGATTTAAGCGGCTTCTCGGGTGGTCTGGGTTATGAGTGGAACCAAGTTTCGCTTGACTATGGCGTGATGTACATCGACACGGGCGGAGAAGGCGACTTGATGCACGTGTTCGGCGTTGGTTACCGCTTCTAAGTTTTCTGAATTGATCCATCTAAACGGCCCGCAATCGCGGGCCGTTTTTCGTTTCACTAAAACACGTTCTTCCTCAAATTTCACTTCCTAGATTGCGCTCAGCAACTATAATTTTAGTTAAGATTATGTGAGGCGTTTTAATTGATGAATTTAAAATTTAATCTTTCAGAATTTTCGGGGCAGGCGCCCGTTTTCCCGCTCCCGCATGTTATACAGTTTCCTCAAACCATGCTGCCGCTTCATATTTTTGAAGAACGCTATCAGGCAATGCTGGAGGCTGCGCTTGACGGTGAAAAAATGATTGCAATGGGCGTGTTAAAACCCGGTTGGGAAGAAAATTACAGCGGCAACCCCGATATTTATGCGACTGTTTGCCTCGGAACCATCATACAGCATGAGCCGTATGAAGACGGTCGCAGCAATATCATTCTTTATGGACTCAGCCGCGCGCGCATTCAGAAAATTATTACGCCCCGCCCATTTCGAACCGCAAAAATACAATTGCTTGAAGATCAATATGATGGTCTCAATGTCGCGGCGATTGAGGCGTTGCAAAAACGCATCCTCGAATTGTACGGCGAGTATGTGATTGAGTTTGCCGACAACGGGGTTAAGTATCCTACTTTATCTGACGGCGAGTTTACGCTTGGCGCGTTAGCGGATGCGGTTTCCGCCGTGTTAGGGCTTTCGCCGGAAGACATGGTGTATTTACTGGAAGAGTTGCGCGTCGAAATGAGAGCGCAGTATCTCATTCGCCGCTTACAAGAGAAAATGAAAACCCATTTTTCTCCTCCGTATAAACCGCTCGCTACTGACCACATCCTTCCCAATTTCAAACAAATCCACTTAAATTAACCGCTGCACAAATAATTGTCCGTTTGTTTTCCTGAGTTCAATATGATTGAAGTGGTAAATGCCGGAAAGCAGTATCGTTTGTACGACCGTCCCGTTTACCGGGCGATTGAAGCCGTTGGGCTGCGGCGGAAATTGCACCGTGAATTCTGGGCGCTGCGCAATGTCTATCTTTCCATCGACCAAGGCGCATGTTTTGGCGTCGTGGGCCGCAACGGCGCGGGGAAATCCACGCTGCTCAAACTCATTTCAGGAATCACCAAAGCGACTGAAGGCTCCGTGACGGTTCACGGTTCCGTCTCTTCGATTCTTGAATTGGGCGCCGGGTTTCATCACGGGTTCACCGGGCGAGATAACGTATTTCTCAATTGCGCGTTACAGGGTTATACGCGCCAGGAGGCCGAGCGCCTTCTACCTCAAATTGTCGAATTCGCCGAATTAGGCGATTTTATTGACCAACAGGTACGTACCTATTCAACGGGCATGGTTTTGCGCTTAGCGTTTGCGGTGGCCACCAGCGTAAATCCCGATATCTTGATAATTGATGAAGCGTTGGCGGTTGGCGATGAGCGTTTTCGCGCGAAGTGTATGCAGCGCATTCAGGAATTTAAATCAAACGGCAAGACGATTTTGTTTGTCTCGCATGACCTCGCAACCGTTCGTCACCTTTGTTCGCACGTTGCGCTTTTGAATGAAGGCCAACTGGTCGCGACTGGACGCCCCGAAGAAGTGCTCGATCAATATTTGGAACTCGCGCACAAAGACCAGGTGCGCGAAACCGATGCGCCCCGGGGCGCGTTTGGGCGGCCGCGTTGGGGTTCGGGTGAAATTCAGTTTGAAACGGTTGCTGTTTCATCTGTGGACGGCGTAGCGGGTTCCGTCTTTGATACGAACCGGGCGTTCAGCGTCCAAATGGATTACGTGGTTAAAACGCCGATTGAAGACGCGGTGTTTGGCTGCCAGTTTTATCGCTCTGATGGTACCTACTTAAACGGTTCCAATCACTTTTGGCATGACCAGCCGCAGTCGTTCTCGTTTCAGCAGGCGGGCGAGCAGGGGTCGGTAATTTGCCAGATACCCTGTTTGCCGTTGCTGCCGGGTGATTACTACCTCTCGGTTTGCTGCTATAGTCTACGCGACGGCGTCCCTCAGGCGATTGACCATTGGGAGCGCGCCCATGAATTCACCATCAGCGAGCGCGTTTCCGATCAACACGGCGTGATCGCATTTGAGACAAATTGGACGCTCAATCGTTGATAGTTGTGAGAATATTTTACGCAAAGCGCTGACAAAAAATATAATGGCTAAAACGAAGGCTCGAAAACCAAACCAACCGACCCAACCCACGCATCCCTTAGACCGTCTGTATAACAAGGGATATTTTCATGGCGAAACCAGCGGCTACGGCAAAGAAGGCTACGCCGAAGAACGCCCCGACCGTTCCGCGTTAATTCAAGCCGTCAAACAATACGTTCGCGATTCGGCGCGATGGCTGGATGTCGGGTGCGCGTATGGATTTCAGATCGAAGAAGCCGCCAAGGCGGGGTTCGACGCGTGCGGCGTTGACATTAGTTCGTATGCGTTAGGGCAGTATAAAAACGGCGCGAAAAGCGCCGCGCAAGCGGTGGCGGAACAGTTGCCGTATGTGAACGGGTCGGTTGATGTGGTTTCGGCGTTTGATTTGGTCGAACACCTCCATGACCCGGCAGCGTTTATTGATGAGGCCGAACGGGTGTTGTCCACCAGCGGTGTTTTGTTGATCGCGACGCCCGATCCCATTTATTTTAAACGGCCTGAACCGACGCATGTGTTTGAGCGGCCTCCATCATTTTGGGCGCATGAACTGGTGCGGCGCGGCTTCACCCTGGCGGTGAGGTTTGGCGCGAAACCCTATGAAGTAGAAATCGCCGCCGTCAAAACGCCGACCGAACATTGGGCGGCGTTCAAACGGGAATTTGAATCACAGACCTTCCCGGCTGCTTCGCTGCTTGAATCAAACGGCGTCCATGCAGCAGTGCGAAATGCCTCCAGCGAGAGCCTTTGGCATGACGGCGACCGGTTGTATGCGCTCAACGCCGACGCCGCGCCTGTTCGTTTGCGGGTTGAATTTGAGTCAGACGAAGAACGCCATTTTGACGTATTCTTCGGCGACTTAAAGTTGCGCTATGCGGGTTGCAGACAAACAAGCCCTTCCCGCGTTCATACGTGGCATTCCGTTTCGTTTTCGCCTGGAGGGCGCGAGCTCTCGCTGGTGAACGGCGGCGACGGCATTGCGGGAACCTGGCGGCTGATTGCGGAACCCATCGCCCGCGAAGACTACACCCTCGAACTCGCCTTCGACCATTATCAACGCTACCGTTTCGTTTCACAAATTCTTCCTCATATCGCGCCGGACGCAAAACGAATTCTTGACGTCGGCGGCGCGTTGGGGCGCTTGCCGTTGTTTTTCCCTGATGCGGAAATCGAAGTAATTGATTGTTCGTGGGAAGACGCGCCCTGGGCGCGCATCTATGACGGCTCTCGTTTGCCCTATGACGACGCTTCGTTTGACGCGGTGGTGTCGATTGACACGCTTGAGCATGTCCCGCCGCAACAACGGGAACCGTTTCTACAAGAAGTGGCGCGGGTGTCTCGCGATGCGGTTTTGATCTGCGGGCCGTTCCATGATCCTGACGTGATCCAGGCGGAAGCCGCGCTGCGCGACTTCGCCGAGACGCAATTGGAACTCAATGACCGCTTTCTGCATGAACACGCCGAGTATGAATTGCCTCCGGTTTCTCTGGTCAGCGAAGAGTTGACTGATCTGGGGTATTCAGTGATGGGATTGCCCAACGGGTATTTGCCGCGTTGGCTGGCGATGCAATGCGCGGAGTTTATTCTCGGCAAGTCGCCCGAGTCGGCTGGCGCGAAGGCCCGCGTCAATAAACTCTATAACGCGAACTATTATGATTTCGATAATTGCACCCCGGCCTATCGCATTGCCGTCATCGCCACCCGCGAGCCGCTGCCGGATGATGCGAAACGCTCGTTGTCTTCCTTGATTTCCCGGGGCGGTTCAAACGACGGCGGGATGTGGAACATCGCCAACCTGGCGGCGTCGATTGGACAGTTCCGCTTAGTCCATGAGCAAGAGTCTCACTTGCGCCAGCGCAGCATGCAACAAGACCAACTTCTTAAACATATTCAGAATCTAGAAGAGTCGCTGCATCGTTCGCAAACCCGCAACGAGAATTTACATGAGCATACAGAAAACCTCGACCAGCTGCTGAAAGAACTGCATACGCACATGCGTCAACAAGACGCGAGCGTAAAAGCGTTAATTGCCCAACAAGATGTGAGCGCTAAAGCACTAATCACACAGCAAGACGCGAGCGCTAAAGCACTAATTGCCCGACAAGACGCCGGACATATTAGCCATATCAAGAATTTGGAACACGCAAAAAACGAAACCGTAAAACACGCGGAAAACCTTGAGCAGCACGCGAAAAACGTCGAGCAACACGCGAAATATACCGAGCAACTTTTGGCGGACCAACAAAAGCACGCTTCAAACCTGCAAGCCATGTTGCAAAACATGGAGGGGCTTGTTCAGCAAAAGGGCGAAGAAACCACCGAGCGGGATGCGTACATTCAGTCATTGCGCGAGCGCGTAATTCAACTGGCCAGCAAGTCGCTTTCGATTGCCGCGAGCGATGCGAGTTCGAGCCGGTCGGAGATCGAGATTGCGCTAACCAGTTTGATCTCGATTGTTTCAGAACTCGGCGGTGACAACGGCGGCTTATCGGACGCGCTGAACTCGCTGCTGCATCAAGTGGGCGGCGCCTTAGAAGAACGAGACAACTTGCGCGAGCGTCTCGAAAGTTATCAGCGGTCGCGTCGCTATCGCTTTTTACGTCGTCTCGGTTTGGCGCCGAAGTTGGAGGACAGTCCGGCTGAATGAGAGTCCTTCAAGTCATCCATGATTTTTTGCCAAACCATCAAGCCGGCTCTGAATTATATTGTTACCACTTGAGCAAAGCATTGCAGCGCCGGGGCCATGATGTCTCTCTGTTTTATAGTGAGATTGACCATGAACGCGCTGCATTTTCGACGCGGCGCGGCGAGTTTGACGGCCTGCCTTTCGTCGAAATTGTTAACAACCATTCCTATCAGTCATTTCAGGAAACCTATCTCAATCCAGTCGTTGAACGCGCGTTTGGCGACTATTTAGATGAATGGGCGCCCGACGTGGTACATTTTCATCACCTGCATTCGTTATCGTATGGTTGCATTGACGCGTGCTATCAGCGCCGCTTGCCGATAGTGTTTACGCTGCATGACTATTGGCTGACCTGTCCGCGCGGCGGCGGGCAGCGCTTTCGCGGCGAAGGCATGGTCTGCCATGAGGTCGATCCGTCTTTGTGCGCGCAGTGCGTATCTCGTTATGCGTATTCGCTGAGCGGCGCGTCCCGCTGGATCAAGCGCATTCTGAACCGGCTCGATCATCCTAGCGATCCGACCTTGTTGCCGAAGATGCAGCGCGGCAAGATCAATGCGCAACAAAAGAACTTTGTCGCTCCAGGAACGCTGACCGTCGGCGATCAGGCGCGCGAGGCGCTGTTCGCGCACCCGCCCGCCTCTATCGCGATTCGCTGCAAGACGCCGTTTGCGTCGCAACTGTTGTTTTCGATTGCGATGGACCCGAGCACCTACGATCAAAGCGGCGCCGGAGTGTTGTTTCGCATTCGTAAAAACGGCGAGACGATTTTTGAGCGCTCGCTTCACGCAAAAATAAATTCGGATGATCGCGGTTGGCATGATGAGTCGCTTCTGCTTGAGGCGTCCGCAAAATCCTACACGCTGACTTTCGAGACAGAGGCCCATTCCAGCGACAGTAATGAATTTTGCGCGGCGGCGTGGGGCGAGCCGCGATTGGTTTCAACCCAACCGCAGCAATACGCGCCTAGTTTGACTGCGCAATTTCGGGCGTGGGGTGAATCGGTCTTAGGGCGAATGCAAGGCGCCCGCTTGCGTTCACAGGTAGAGGCGCGGCGCAGCAAGACGCTGGCTCTGTTTGAACAGATTGATTTGTTTGTCGCTCCTTCGCCGTTTTTGCGAAAAACATTTATTGATTATGGAATGCCGGAAGAGAAGATCGTGTTTTCTGATTACGGTATTGCCGATCTTGGATACCAGCCAGCGGCGACGCCGCCTCAGCGCCCCATTCGCTTTACCTATGTTGGCACCTTGGTCGAACATAAGGGCGTCCATGTGCTGATCGAGGCCTTCAATCGCTTGCCGCGCGACGGAGCCATTTTGAATGTGTTTGGCTCGATGGATGAATTCACCGGCTACGTGAAGCGCATCCAAAATTTAATCGCTCACCCCGGCGTTCGCTTGCGGGGCAGGGCGGAGAACAAAGACGTTCCTGGAATCCTCTCGGAAACAGATGCGCTCATTGTCCCCTCAATCTGGTTTGAGAATTCACCAATCACCATCCATGAAGCGTTTTTGGCGCGCGTCCCGGTGATTACCTCTAACTTTGGCGGCATGGCTGACTTGGTGCAGGACGGAAAAAATGGATTGCTGTTTGACGTCGGCGACGTTGAAGCGCTGTCTGCCTGTTTGCAGCGTTGCGTGGATGATCCGCAACTGCTCGAACGATTGAAACCAAACCCTGCGTCCGTCAAAACGCTTGACGACGACGGGAAATGGATGGAAGAACAATATCAGATTATCCAGCGAAGGAAAGAAGAAACTCCCGCGTAATCCCTTGGCGTTTTGTGGAGAGAGTGAATACAATACTCGACGGTGCTCATGCGAGGATGGCGGAATTGGTAGACGCGCTAGATTTAGGATCTAGTGGCCTAGGCCGTGAGGGTTCGAGTCCCTTTCCTCGTATTTTCCCGCTTCATATAAAAATTTGGCAATCAGTATAATTGTTCTCTTTAACGTGAATCGAGCCGCTCGCGTACTGCCTTGTTTAATTGCAACGGCGTGAACGGTTTTTGTAAGAGATGAACGCCTTCGTTAACCGTCCCGTTATGGACCACGGCGTTTGCGGTATAGCCGGAAATAAACAATACCGGCAAATCCGGTTGTTTCAGCAAAAGCGCGTCGGCTAACTCTCTCCCGCTCATATAGGGCAAGACTACATCGCTTAATAATAAATCGATCCGAATCTCAGACGTCTGAAATGCCTCAATCGCTTCATCCGATTGGCGGGCGGCAATGACGTTGTATCCATTTTCTTTTAAAGTTTCAAAAATGAATTCGCACGCGGCGGAGTCATCTTCGACCAGTAAAATCGTTTCGCATCCGCGTTTTATTTCAGGGATTGTTGATGCTGCCTGAGTCGGCTCTGCAATGTGGTTGGAGCGTTTGAAATAGAGTTTAAATATGGTCCCTTTTTCTAATTCACTATAGACTGAAATATGGCCGTGGTTTTGTTTGACGACGCCATACACGGTTGAGAGACCCAGCCCGGTGCCTTTTTCAGGATTCTTTGTGGTGAAAAACGGTTCAAAAATATGGGGAAGCGATTGGCTGTCAATGCCGGAACCGGTGTCGCTGATTGACAAGAGAATGTAGGCGCCTGGTTCAATGTTGAATTTCCGTTTCGCATACGATTCATCCAGTACGATGTTCGTGGTTTCAATCGTGATCGCTCCGCCTTTCGGCATGGCGTCTCGCGCATTCAAGGTCAAATTTAAGACGATTTGCTCCATTTGGCTTGGATCAAATGTGATTAAACCCAGGTCAGGTTCCAAATATAAATGTAGCAAAACTGTTTCACCCCAAAAACGCTTGAGCATTTTTTCACTTTGCTGCAATAGTTCATTTAAGTTGAATTCTTTTGGTTGAATCATTTCTTTGCGGCTGAATGCGAGCAGCTGCCGGGTGACGGCCGCCGCTTGTTCGCCGGCATGGATGATCTGGTCTAAATCAGATTGTATGGGATGGTCTTTATCGAGGCGCTCTTTGGCGAGTTCGCCATAGCCGGTCACGACCAGCATTAGATTGTTAAAGTCGTGGGCAACGCCGCCGGCAAGTTGCCCGATGGCTTCCAACTTTTGCGCTTGAAGCAGTTGTCCTTCCAGTTCGGTTTCGCGGGTGGCGTCGCGCATGACGGCGACAAAACTCACCATCGCATGATTGTCGTCAAAGACGGGAGAAACAGTCAAATCGCAAGGGAATGTTTTTCCATCTTTGCGTTTGCTAAAAATCCGGTCTTTCCACATTTGGCCGTTTCGCAATGTGTTCCAGATATTCTCGTGAAATTCATCGCTGTGTTTGTCGCTATAGAGAATATGGGGCGTTTGACCGAGGGCTTCGTTTTTTGAATATCCGGTCGTGGTTTCAAAGGCTTCATTTACATATTGAATTTCGCCGTCGGTGTTTGTGATTAGCACGCTTTCGGCTGCGTGTTCAATCGCTTTGACCAGCATAGCGTTTTGTTGCAGAGCGCTTTTGAATTCGGAAATATCAAGCGCCGTGAATACCATGCCATCTGAGAGATTGGCTGGATTCAGTGCGGATGAACTGAGCAGCAAATCGAAGATGCTTCCATCTTTTCGTTTCCATTGCGTTTCAACGGTCCCGATGCCGTGATTCTCTACTTGGGGGTGTTTAATCGCTCCAACGCGAATGTATTCCTCTTCGCTTGGGTATAGAAAACGAGCATTGTGATTGTGTAGCTCGCTTTTTGAATACCCAAGCATTTCTGACAGGCGCTCATTGCTCCAATTGATAACCCGGTTGTTGACGGAACCGATGCCAACCGGGGCGGCGCGCACCACGCTTTTCAACATGGCTTGGCTTTCTTCTAAGTCTTGAACGGTCTTTCGAAAGCGTTGAGAAATGGAGAAAAAAGATTCTGAAATCAAGACAAGGCAAATTGAAACGATAATTAGTGTTTCCGTCGATCGCCAAAAATTGCTTGATTGGTAATAAAAGATGATCAGGCAGAGCACAATGCTGATTGCTAAACCTATCAAATAGTAGCGTTTTTTGAATTGTTGAGAGGCTGTAAGTACCGGAAGAATGGTGAAGAACATACAATCGCCAAGGATTATATCTAGAAAGAAGTAGCAAGCGCAACCTAATAGAAAAGCGCTTGAGATAGATATAAGCATAGCGCGTAGCACTGATGAAGAAGTCATAGAAGAAAACCATCTGATGTTGAATATGCTTTGATGTTTGTTTTTATGCCAGTGTGCGTATTTTTTGCGACTTTTTGTGTTTTCAATAATTATAGTATACTTGGATGCGGGTGTAAAAGAAATATGTCTATTATGCAGAATTTCTTGCTAAATGTTATATATTATGTTCTATAACATCTCAAGAAAATTGGCTAACAGGCGTTTGCCTTCGACCGTCAATATTGATTCCGGGTGGAATTGAACGCCAAAGATGGGCAGCGTTTTATGACGCAGCCCCATAATTTCGCCCTGGTCGGTTTCTGCGGTGATTTCTAAACAATCGGGGAAGGTTTCGCGCTCGACCAGTAGGGAATGGTATCGGGTGGCTACGAATGGATTGTCGAGGCCTTCGAGGATGCCCTGGCGTTTGTGATAAATCAGCGAGGTTTTGCCGTGCATAATGCGGTCAGCGCGTTTAACGACGCCGCCAAAATATTGCCCGACGGCTTGATGGCCTAAGCAGACGCCAAAAATGGGTTTGGTTTGATGAAAGCGCTCAATCACCGCAAGTGAGATGCCCGCGTCATCCGGCGTACAGGGGCCGGGCGAGATGAGGATGCCTTTGGGGTCTTTCGCGGCGATTTCATCCGGCGTGATTTCGTCGTTGCGAAACACTTCCATCTCGGCGCCGAGTTCGCCCAGATATTGCACCAGATTATACGTAAACGAATCGTAGTTATCGAGAACGAGCAGCATAATTATTCCTTCGAACTTTCCGCCAGTTCAATCGCCCGCAGCATCGCCCGGCTTTTATTCATACACTCTTTATATTCTAACTCCGGTTCCGAATCCGCCACGATGCCCGCTCCGGCTTGCACGTAGGCGGTGGCGCCGACGGTGACGATGGTGCGCAGGGTGATACAGAAATCCATGTCGCCGGAGAGGCCGAAGTAGCCCAGTGCGCCCGCGTAAGGCCCGCGTTTTGTGGTTTCGAGTTCTTCGATGATTTGCATGGCGCGAACTTTCGGCGCGCCAGTGACGGTACCCGCAGGGAAGACCGCCCGCATCACATCGAAACCGTTGCAGCCGTCTTGCATGACGCCTTCGACATTGGATACTAAGTGCATGACGTGCGAGTAGCGCTCGACGTACATTAAGTCGGTCACTTCGACCGTGTGGAATTTGCAGACTCTGCCGATGTCATTGCGGCCCAAATCCACCAGCATAATATGTTCGGCTTGTTCTTTGGGATCGTTGATGAGTTCTTTTTCAAAGAACAGGTCTTCTTCGGGCGTTTTGCCGCGCCGCCGCGTCCCGGCGATGGGGCGGTAGGTGACGCGCTCGTCTTCGAGTTTGACCAAAATTTCCGGCGACCCGCCGACCAGACACATGTCATCGCAACGGAAGAAAAATGTATACGGCGACGGGTTCACGCGGCGTAGTGCGCGGTAAAGGTCAAGCGGAGTCGATTTAAAATCCATCTGGTTGCGGATGCCGATGACCACCTGGCAGACGTCGCCTGCGCGGATATATTCTTTGGCTTGTTCTACTGACTGTTTGAACGCGTCCGGCTCGACGTTTGAGCGAAAGACGGGGTTGTCGTCGCGTCCGGCGCCGAAACTGGTTTGCGGAAGCGGCGCTTTTAATTTTTCGACGACTTCGTCAATTCGCTTGACCGCTTCATCGTAGGCGGCTTGAACGTCGCCGTCGATGTAGGCGTTGCTGATGACGCGAATGGTGCGGTCAAAGTGGTCGAATGCAATCACGGTGTCGGCGAAAAAGAAAACCGAATCCGGGGTCGCCATCGCGTCTTCATTATTGAAATCCAGTTTTTCAAAAAACTGGATCATTTCATAGCCAAGAAAACCCACCAGACCGCCGTAAAACGGCGGCATATTTTCGACGGGCGCGGGTTGAAAGCGTTTGGTGAATTGTTCGAGATGGTGTAAGGGGTCTTCGCCGCGTTTCACCGTGTGGGTGGTTTCGTTTCCATCATGGTATTCCGTCAGCGTGTCGCCGCGACTGATGAAACGGTGCGACGGGCTAAAGCCAATAAATGAAAACCGGCCCAGTTTTTCGCCATGTTCCACGCTTTCAAGCATGAAGGCATGGGGATCGTTATGCGCCAGTTTCATAAATGCGGTAACGGGTGTTTCGAGGTCGGCCATGATGACCCGGCTCACCGGGATGCTGTTTCCCTGTTGTGAGAGGGCGTTGAATTGGTCAAACGTGGGCTGGTGCATAACAGTTAAATACCTAAATTTGTGCGATTTCACATTGTAGGCGCCGTAAATGCGCTTGCCAAGCCTCTAAACAAGCAAGCAACGATGATCGCAGTGTTTTTTTTTGGTTCTTCCGAAAACTGAGTAGTTTTTTATAAATGGAATTGAAATTTCGCTGCATGCTGCATGGGTACAACTCTGCTCGCTTCAGTGCGGGCTTTCAGGCCCTTTTGCACAGGCGCTTCCAGAGTTGCACCCATGCCGGAATACGTTTTTGTAATCAAATACCGGATGAGCCTTATTTTTGTACTATATCCACTATTTCGAGATTGCATTCCCAAAATATAAATAATACTGTAGGCAGTATTGGGGCGTGAGTTCTAAGTCATTTTAAAATAGCACGTTATGTTTATTGCGGCGTGTTGGATTTAGGTTGAAATTCCTGTGTCATTCGTTTAAAGGTAGCCGATAGTGTGGCATTTTTTAGAAAGTGTGGTATTTAGGTAACAGTTTTGTGATGAATTTGAAGCTTTTTGATTGACGTGGTTACAAGTTCCCATAGAATGATTCATAGAAAACTTGACCCGAAGTGGTCATTCAAATGCTCTGAAAAAGAGTTAAGGAGAAAAAGTATTATGAAAAGCAAACTGTTTCTGAGTGCAGTATTGGCAGTTGCGATGGCTTTGCCTGTTAGCGCTGGCCCTCTCGCAGATGCTACAGCAGACATGCTGTGGGGCGTTGAGTTGGGTGGTTATTTGGACGTCGCTTCAACCTACAACTTGAACGATCCGAACACCGATATGAATTCGTACCGCACCTTCGATACCGATGACGGCGATTTCGTTGACATCCACGCCTTCCAGTTCTATATTGACAAATTGCCGGAAGACATTGACGAAGTTGGTTTCCGCGTCGACATGCTTTATGGCGAAGACGCAGAATTAATCGGCGGCGGCGACGGCGTATTGGATGATGGCAACTTGAACATCTATCAAGCCTACATCTCCTACATCGCTCCGGTTGGCAATGGCTTGACCATCGACCTCGGTCGTTTCGCCACATGGCACGGCTACGAAGTCATTGAGAGCGGCGCGAACGATCAGTACAGCCGTTCCTTCCTCTTTGGCCTCGGGGTTCCTTTCACACACACAGGCGCCCGCTTGACCTACACCATCAACGAAATGTGGGAAGTTAGCTACGGCCTGACCCAAGGTTGGGACACAGTCGAAGACACCAACGACAGCCTGACCCACCATGTTGCAGTCCGCACCATGCCGACTGACGACATCTACATTCAGAACTCAATCGCTTATGGCCCGGAAATGGCCGGCGACAATGGTTCTTACACCCTTCTGTATGACTTGGTTGCCAATTGGCAAGCCACCGACCAACTGATGCTCGGCGCCAACTTTGACTATGGCATCTCCGAAGACGTTGGCGTAGGCGGCGGCGACGCCGACTGGTGGGGCGTTGCTGGTTACGCTCGCTATGACATCACCGACAAACTCTACGGTGCGGTTCGCGGCGAATGGATGAACGACGAAGACAACACCCGCTTCCTCGCAGGCGCTTTGACTGACGTTGAAGTTTGGGAAGTCACCCTTACCCTCGGTTACGAAGTTGTTGACGGCCTCTTGACTCGCGTCGAATACCGTCACGATGACTCCGACCAAGACATCTTCGCGGATGATGGCGCTGCTGGTTCAATGACCGACAGCCAAGACACCATCGCTTTCGAAGTGATCTACAGCTTCTAATTCACGAAAAAAGAACCCCAGTTTGGGTTTGTGTGAACAGGGCGGTTGCTTGCAACCGCCCTGTTTTGCGTTTAGGGGGAGGGAAATTCGCAATTGCCTGGTCCCCCCGGGCGATGATTAAGTCAATCGCATTGGTGGTAAACGCCCCCCTTAAAAAAAGGGGAGTGGCGTCGAAGACGCCGGGGGGATATCAAAACAGCATAAACAAAACGACACATTCAAGCAATATTTCAAGGGCTGGCTTCATTATCCGCACATAATTCTGGCAACCACTATAAAGGTTCTGCTTGAGAAATCCTAATTCAGATAATGTTTTGATTTCGTGGGGAGGGCGAACCTCCTGGTGAGCCGGATAAAACAGTACGCATTTCTCATTCTTGCGGCTCGGCGGGAGCCTCGCCCTCCCACAGTCCGCTCAATTGTTTTTAAGAACCGCCGGGTGGCGAGCCAAGGCCGCGAAACGAACAGCCCTTGAAGCAATCTGTGGTACATAAAATCATAATCAATGAACCAATAGGCAAGAAATCAAGGGAAACTCTCATCTGATTCGGCCACTCCTCTGCTGATCCCCCCGGGCGATGATTAAGTCAATCGCATTGGTGGTAAACGCCCCCCTTAAAAAAAGGGGGGTGGCGTCGAAGACGCCGGGGGGATATCAAAACAGCATAAACAAAACGACACATTCCAGGGCTGCTCTCATCTGATTCGTGCTAATACGTTTGCAGCCCCAAAATGGCGTTGAGAATTTGCAATGCACTTACTGTAGTACCATCGCCTGGAAGCGCATCCTGCCAAAAACGGCTGATGGTAAAGAGGTCGTTCTTATCGCGGCGTCCGTCTTGGTTGACATCGCCTCCAACCGAATGAAACGGCAGAATATATCCAACCCGGTCTGGAAAACTCTCATCACCAGCGGCGCTGACGACGACTTTCAGATTGCCCGAACGGTCGACAAAAAAATCTTGCGATGCGCCCAGGCGCTGTTCATCAAACTGTCCATAGATCGCCGCGTCCATGCGTAATGGCGCGTTCAAGTCTCTGATGTTGGCGCCCAGTGAGGATTCATGGCCCACATACACCGCCCCCGTAGAAGCGCCTTGTACAAAAGGAGAAAACGTCTGCGGCGCGCCAACCAATAGGCGGTTGTTGCGGACGGAGACTGATTGTCCAAATTGCGCTTTCGGGACGGCGTGTCCTAGCATGGTGATCCGCTCTGATTGTGCGTCATAACTCAGGGCGCCGGTGATGTCCTGCCCGCCGGGAACCACAACCACGGCGCCGGACGAATCATCCTGTCCTTTGGCGTCCGCCTGAACAAAACTCAATACCAAATCAGAAACGCCGTCATTGTTGAGGTCGCCGCCTGTAATTTGATTGAGCGCATGAGCGTTGCGTTCAACAAACAAGGGCAGATCAATTTGCGCGTCGCCGACGCCTGTGACCTCCGCTACCCAGGTCCCGACGCGGCGTTCTCCGCCCGGTAAGACATAGAGCGAGGCAAAATAGGGCTCCTCAGAAGCGTAACCCAGCGAGACGATGACGTCGTTTTGCGCGTCTCCTGTGATGTCGCCGGGAGACTGCACGATGGGGTTGAAATTAGTGTTCAAACGCCCATCGTCTGGAATCGGCGGCGTAATGAGGGTCAGCGTGTTTTCAGGGTCGAGTTCGTCCATCCGAAACGTCGTGTTTAAGATGTCCTCGCTGCCATAAATGATGTAACCAAGGATTTCATCTCCATCTAAGGTTCGAGAGAATGCGGGGGCGGGAAGAATGATGTCTGACAAACCGTCGCCGTCGATATCGGCGCTTGGTCCCAGTGGTTGCCGCAACGGCATACTGAACGTGCCTCCTAATGTGAGAAGAATAAAACCTTGATCTTGTGGATCGCCAAGATTAATGGTATTCGGATTGACTTTTGGATTATTGGGATCGAGTTGCAGACTGGTACCAATGCCGAGAATGTATACGACTCCCGCTTCTCCTGCGAAGGGCGCGGCGACGGCAATGTCTCCGAAGCCGTCGCGGTCTAGGTCTCCCGCGTTCGCGACGCTAAATCCGAATTCGGTGTCGTCTTCTCCATGTATGGTGATAATGCGCGCCAAGTTGGGGGCTTGAGTGAAGTTTATAGGGAAGTTTGTATCTGCAAATTCGCCTTGCAGAATATAAACGCTGTCGAGAAAAATTGATTCAATGCCGGGAAATGGAAGAGAAAATGCGATGTCATCCACCGCGCCGCCAATGATATTGTCAATCGTTTGCACCTGTATATCGAGTTCTGGTTGATTGTTGGGCGCCATCCCGCTCTGGATGTTTTTACTGCCGCTTGGCAGGTTATTTAGATTGATCGGTTGGCAGTCAACGCTCCCGCTCAAGCCGAATAGAAATACAAACACCAAACAAACAATTGTCCAACGCATAATAAACATCCTTGAATTGCAGTAATTTATAGGCGACTGTATCATAAATCCCTATTGCCGTCATGACAGTCTTAGAACACAGGTGAGGATGAAACCGCTAACCGGGAAATCTATTTTAATCGCTTCGGGGCCGACTTCAGCCCCGCTAGACGATGTGCGCACGGTTACGAACAAGTCGTCAGGACGCCTGGGCAGCGTGATTGCCTATAGGTTGCATCAATGCGGCGCCCGGGTCGAACAACTGGCGGGACGGGGCAGCCTGACCGCGCCCGCGTTGTATCCCCAACAGCAACTCAGCGGGCTTGTTGTTACTCCATTTGAGACCGTGGATGAACTCAAGCAGGCGCTTCAAGTGCGCTTAAAGGATCGCGCGGTTGACGCGGTCATCATGGCGGCGGCGGTGTTAGATTACATCCCCGAACGTGTGGAAGGGAAAAAATCGTCCAGCGATGATGTTTGGACGGTGATCTTTCGACGCGGCGAAAAACTGATCGAGCAGATTCAGCATTGGGCGCCGGATACGCTGATCGTCGGCTTTAAACTCGAAAGCCGAATTTCGCTGGATGAATTAACCGCGCGAGCGGAAAATCTGATGGCGCGCAGCCAAGCGAAAATCGTAATTGCTAATCGCTTGGAAGAGGTTTGCGAAGACTCGCATATTGCTTATATGATGGTTTCAAGTGAGCAGAGAACCGAAGTGTCAGCCGCCTTGCCCTCGCGAGAGGCGATTGCTGAGCGTTTGGCCATCCAGTTAGAATCAATCTGGCGGAAATAAGGAACCAAGACATGAAACTCAACCAACAACATATTCTGGTGGGCGTGACGGGCGGCATTGCGGCGTATAAAACCGCGACGTTTGTACGTTTGTTGAAAAAGCAGGGCGCCGAAGTGCGGGTTATTATGACGAGCGCTGCGGAAAAATTCATCACGCCGCTCACAATGGCGACCTTGTCGGAGAATGAAGTCGGTTTGGATTTGTTCGACCAACTGCCGTTGCATGATGTCCGCCATATTCATTGGGCGGAGTGGGCGAATCTCGTCGTTGTGGCGCCTGCGACCGCCAATACGCTGGCAAAAGCCGCCAACGGCCTCGCAGACGACCTGCTATCAAGCACTTTGCTTGCGGTGCAATGCCCGCTGGTGATGGTTCCAGCGATGCACCATCAGATGTGGACGCATCCCGCCACCCAGCGCAATATCAAAACTCTGAAAGCCGACGGCGTACATATCATGCCGCCTGCCGAAGGCGATCTCGCATCCGGCGACGTCGGGCCGGGGAGGATGCCCGAACCAGAGCAAGTGCTTCAATTTATTTTGGAACTCAATAAACAGGCGGTATAGTTACGCAGGCGTTTTGCCGTATTTACTGTAAGTGGAGTTGAGTGTTTGTATTGAAGAAGATATTTTCGTTTTGAATTTAGCGTTTATTTTCCTTTGTAGTCGGGGCATTTTCTGGCGTTTGGCTTTTCAGGGCGCGTACAAATGCTGCCGTAGTTCCACTTGCACGAGTCGCACAAAAAGGCGTCGCCTTTCGAAATTGAGATCATGCGGGACCACCAAATTTTAAACTGGGTGATAAAACTCACAGGTTCTTCTCCTTTCATTCTTGTTAATATCCTACCGTGTTCGTTGCTGAATGGCAATTGTAAGCCCAATAAGCCGCAGAGTGACCCAATTTTACGGAATTTATGCGTTTTGAGTTGGCGCCCGGCGTTGACTCTTTTGAAGCGCCGAATATACTATTCGAGTTAAATTAATCGGGGTCCTTAGCTCAGTTGGTTAGAGCGCTTGCTTGACATGCAAGAGGTCACTGGTTCGAATCCAGTAGGACCCAAGGTTTCTTGAAGTACACGTCTATCGGCGTAGCAAAACCAATAAAGAGACCCAGTAGAGGTCTCTTTTTTCATCACTAAAAAAATGAATATAACGACTTCAGACATATTAAATTTGAGCGTTGCTGGACGCGAAGCGCCCCTGCAAGTTGCGGTTGGAACCACGCCGCAGCAGTGGATGCAAGACAACGCCGATTTGCCGCAGGATGCGGTCGCCGCCAGAGTTGACGGTGTGGTGGTTGATCTGAAGCGTCCGGTTGAATCGGGCGCCGGGGTTGAATTTTTGACCTGGGACGACCCGGACGGTCAGGAAGTTTATTTTCATAGTTGCACTCACCTGATGGCGCAAGCCGTTGTTGAATTGTTCCCGGAAGCGAAGCCGACCATCGGCCCGTCGATTGAAGACGGTTACTTCTACGATTTTGACGTTCCCAAGCCATTCACGCCGGACGACCTGCAAAAAATTGAAAAGCGCATGCGCAAAAAAGCGCAGCAAAAGATCAAGGTCGAGCGCTATGAGATGTCGCGCCTTGAAGCCATTGAACTCTTTAAAAACGAAAAAAACGAATACAAAGTTGAAGTGCTAGAAGGTTTGGCCGAAGAAGAAACGGTCAGTTTTTATAAACAAGCCGATTTTAGCGACCTGTGCCGCGGGCCGCATATTCCAGACACGGGTTATCTAAAACACTTTAAATTGTTGAACAGCGCAGGCGCGTATTGGCGCGGCGATGAACACAACCCGATGCTGCAGCGCATCTACGGCACGGCGGCCCCCAGCAAAGAAGCGCTGGAAGCGTATCTGCAACGGCTCGAAGAAGCCAAAGAACGCGACCACCGGAAATTAGGCAAAGAACTCGACTTGTTCAGCATCCATGAAGACGTCGGGGCCGGTCTGGTGTTGTGGCACCCAATGGGCGCCCGGGTGCGGAACCTAATCGAAAACTTCTGGCGCAATGAGCATTACCGCGCGGGGTATGAATTGGTCTACGGGCCGCACATTCAGCGCGAAAACCTGTTCATCCAATCGGGCCACCTCGAAAATTACAGCGAGAACATGTACGCCCCCATGGAAATCGACGGCGCGAATTATTACGCCAAGCCGATGAACTGCCCGGGGCATATTATTATTTATAAAAGCCATCTTCACAGTTACCGCGAGTTGCCGATCCGCTATGCGGAACTGGGCACGGTCTACCGTTACGAGCGCTCCGGCGTGTTGCACGGTTTGCTGCGCGTACGCGGATTTACGCAGGATGATGCGCACATTTTCTGTCGTCCCGATCAGTTAGAAGCCGAAATCAAAGGCGTGATTGAACTGGCCGACTATATGATGAAATCCTTCGGCTTTGAATATAAACTCAGCCTGGCCTTGCGCCCTGAAAAGTCGATCGGCTCCGATGAAATCTGGGACTTCTCGATCGAAGCCTTGCGAAAAGTGCTCGATGAAACCGGGGCCCCTTATGGCGTCGAAGAAGGCGGCGGCGCATTTTACGGCCCCAAGATCGACGTGAAATTGCTTGACGCGCTTGGGCGCGAATGGCAAGGCCCGACCATTCAACTCGACTTTAACCTACCCGAACGCTTTGAAGTGGACTATATTGACACTGATGGCGAACGAAAACGGGTTGTTATGATCCACCGCACCGTGCTCGGTTCGATGGAACGCTTCATGGGCAACCTGATTGAGCACTACAAAGGCGCCTTCCCAACTTGGCTCGCGCCCGTGCAAGCCAAGGTGTTGACCATCACCGATGACCCAATTGAGTATGCTCAATCGTTCTTGCAGCGCTTGATTCAATCGGGAATTCGCGCTGAACTGGATGACCGGAACGAGAAAATCGGTTATAAAATCCGGGAAGCGGAATCAAACAAGGTCCCCGTGATGTTCATCGTCGGCAAAAAAGAAGCCGCTGACGGCGTTATCGCTGTTCGTGGACGGGGCCGAAAAGACTTAGGCGTGATGGGCCTTGATGAGGCCCTTCAACATATAAAATCTCAAGCGCAGCCGCCGCAACCCAATACCGGTTCGGTCAATTAGTGTAGCTTGGGGCGAAGAGAGGAGCGTGAAAGCGTATTAAGAAACGATTCACTGGACGGGGGAGCCGTGAGCGCGATACTACCCGGATCAACGATGCAATTCACGAAGATCAGGTTCGCCTCATTGATTCAAAAGGGGAACACGCCGGGGTCGTAACTGTCCCTGAGGCGATTGCGATGGCTGAAGCGGCAGGGCTTGATCTTGTCGAAGTCAGCGCGAAGTCCAAGCCGCATGTCTGTCGCATCATGGACTACGGACAATATAAGTATGAACTGGCCAAGAAACAAAAAGAGGCCAAGAAAAAACAGAAGCAAATTGTCGTCAAAGACATTAAAATGCGCCCGCGCATCGACAACCATGATTATGATTTTAAAATCAATCATGCAGTCAAATTTTTAGAGCATGGCGATAAAGTACGCTTCATCATGCAATTCCGCGGACGTGAAATGGCCCACAAAGACCTGGGCCGTAAAGTCTTAGACCGCGTGGTTGATGATTTACAAGATGTTGGGTTGATTGAACAACACCCACGGATGGAAGGCCGAGTGATGAACATGACTCTGACGCCCGCTCCTCCAAAAAAAGTAAAAAAATCGGATAGCGAAGACAGTCACATCGAAAACGACGCGAATCCGGTCAATGTAGATAATGCGGAGAGTCCCGCAACCGTAGAAACAGAAATTGAACCTTAACGGAGCAGAACCATGCCCAAGATGAAAACCAACCGCGGAGCAGCAAAGCGGTTCCGTAAAACTAAGAACGGAAAAATTAAACGCGAACGCGCCTTTTTGCGCCACTGCCGTTCTAGTAAAACCACCAAGCAAAAACGCCGCTTGCGTCAACAAACCTTAGTTTGCGCACAAGAAGAGAAGCGCGTCAAGCGTATGTTGGCGTGCGGGTAAATTGAGAAATTTCAGGCTTCGGGTCACTGTGAAAGCCATTTAATTTTTCATCCCGAAAAGCCTTCTGAAAGACCGTAGATAAAAAGGAGTGAGATACCATGCCGCGCGCTATAAGTCAGGTCGCGTCGCGCCGCCGGCGCAAAAAAGTTTTAAAGCAATCCAAAGGCTTTCGCCAAGGGCGCAACAATCAGCTGCGTTCCGCCCGTCACGGCGTTCATAAAGCCTTACAATACGCCTATCGTGATCGCCGCAATCGCAAACGCGATTTCCGCCGTTTGTGGATCGTGCGCATCGCCGCCGCCGCAAAACTAGAAGGCACGTCTTACAGCGTGTTGATGGGTGGATTGATTAAGGCAGGCGTTGAGATCAACCGCAAAGCGTTGTCTGAACTCGCAATCAGCGATCCCGATGCATTTCGTGGATACGTTCAGGTCGCCCAACAGGCGATGGCGGCGTAAGCCGTTCGATCTTTGCATGTCAACTGAAGCGCATTCAGAGGCGGGGCCGCGCGGCCCCGCCTCTTGTTGTTGAATTAACGAGAAAAATACCAATAAGGATTCATCATCATGTCTGAACGGGAGCAATTGCAGAAGCAACTTCTAGAGGCGCAAGAAAAAGGCGCCGCCGACTTTGACGCGGCGGGTTCCCCCCAGTCGCTGTATGAAGCGCGCACAAAATATCTCGGCAAAAAAGGCGTGGTCAAAGGCATCCTGCGCGGGTTGGGCGGTCTCTCGAACGAAGAACGCCCCGTAGTCGGTCAGACAGCCAATGAAGTGGCGGATGCGCTCGAAGCCGTCTATCAGTCGCGACTGCTCGACCTCAAGCGCGTTGAGTCCGAGGCGCAGCTCGAACGCGATGCGGTTGACGTAACTTTCCCCGGAACCTGGGTGCGTCGCGGAGCCCGGCACCCATTGATGATGATGCTCGAAGAGATCGAAGAAATATTTTACTCGATGGGATATGACATCTCCGAAGGGCCGGAGATCGAAGAAGAGTATTATAACTTCGATGCGTTGAATATTCCGTCCGACCACCCGGCGCGGGATATGCAAGACACCTTCTGGATGAAGAGCGGGCATGTCTTGCGTACGCACACCTCGCCGGTGCAGATTCGCTATATGAAGTCGCACACGCCGCCGTTGCGCATGATTGCGCCGGGGCGCGTGTATCGTTGTGATTCCGACGTCACCCACTCGCCGATGTTCACCCAGGTGGAAGGTCTCGTTGTCGGGCCTGACATTTCGTTTCGCCATTTAAAGGGAACGCTCGACGATTTGCTGAGCCGCGTATTTGAGAGCAATATCGAAATCCGTTTGCGCCCTTCGTATTTTCCGTTTACGGAACCGAGCGCTGAGGTCGATATCCGCCGCGAAGGTTCGGACTGGATGGAAGTTCTCGGCTGTGGCATGGTGCATCCTGCGGTGTTTGAGTCAGCCGGGTATGATCCCGAAAAGTTTTCAGGATTTGCGTTTGGTTTGGGAATCGAACGCTTCGCCATGATGAAATACGGCATCAAAGATATCCGTCATTTTTATGAAAACGACGTGCGCTTTCTGCAGCAGTTTCGGTAATTAGAACGAAAGAATTGAGAGTCGAAATCATTCGTTAATCTTCTTGAGGCTTGGGTTTGTCTCTCTTCGCTTCGGTGCGGGCTTTTCGCCCTCTTTGCACAGGCGCTCACAGAGACATACCCAAGCCTCTTGTTGTATATAGGGTGCGTGAAGCATCTAACGTCAGATGTTCTGTATCTACTTCATTGACAACGACCGGAAGTCGATCACTTCCAACGGGGTTGGAATGTAATCCGCAACGGTCTTTCCATCCAAAATATCTTTCGCTGTTTGCACGCCGAATTCGCCCATCTTTTCAGGATGTTGGTCAATGGTTGAAATCATGGCGCCTGCAAGGACCGCTTCTTGGGCGGCGTCTAAATTATCATAAGACGTGACCGCGATTTGTCCGGTTTTGCCTGCGGCGTCAATGGCGCGGATGGCGCCTAACGCCATGCTGTCGTTTGAGGCGAACAACCCGGTGATGTTGGGGTGCGCGGTCAGCATGTTGCTGAAGACTTGATAGCCTTGTTCTGTTTCCCACTCAGCGGTTTGCGACGCGACGACTTGGATTTTTGGCTCTGCGTTTAAGATTCGGCGGGCGCCTTGTTTTCGCAACTCGGCGTTTATCACGCCGGGGATGCCTTCTAAGATCGCGACCTCGCCCTGCCCGCCCATCGCGGCGACGAGATCATGACAGGCGAGAGATGCGCCCATCGCGTTGTCTGACCCAACGAACGGACATTGGAAATTAAATTGCTTCTTGGTTTTTTCGTCGAGAGGGTTATCAATGTTCACCACTTTTATGCCCTGTGCTTGTGCGCGAAATAAAACGGGAACCAGCCCTTCCGAACTTGCAGGCGCGATGACAATCGCGTCGACGCCGCGCGTCATAAAATTTTCGACGATGCTGACTTGTTGAGCGACGTCCGTTTCTTTGTTGGTGCCTTGAACAAATAATTCAACGCCAAGTGTTTTTGCGGCTTCGCGGGCGCCGACTTCCATGGCGTGAAAAAACGGGTTGGACAGCGCTTTCATCACCAGCGCGATTTTGTAAGTTTTCCCTTGAGCGAGCAACGAAGCGGGAGCCAGCGCCGTCGCGGAGATTGCGCTTAGTTGTTGTATTACCGTGCGTCGTTTCACAATATTCCTCCCAAAACGATGGACCAAATTATTATTATTTTTTATCCACCTCACATTGTACGATAGATGGATTTATATAGATAGCAGGGACGGAATCAATCCGATTCTCCGTACAATCGGCGGCGGTAATAATCGAGCAGCACCGCAAAGATAATCATGCCCCCGATGACCATTTGTTTGATGTGGTCAGTGACTTCCATGAGTTCGAGGCCGTTTCGCAATACACCGATAATGAGCGCGCCGAACAAAGCGCCGATCACGCCGCCTTTGCCGCCGAACAAACTGGCGCCGCCGATGACGACTGCCGCGATGGCGTCGAGTTCATAGCCTTCGCCTGCGTTGGGGTCTCCCATGAAAATTCGAGACGTCTGAATAATTGACGCAATCGCCGCGCAAAGCCCCGACACAACAAACACCATGAAGCGGGTTCGGGCCACCGGGGCGCCGCTTAAGTATGACGCCTGGCGGTTGCCGCCGACTGCCATCACGTGGCGCCCAAAGCGTGTCCACGCGAGCACGACGGCGGCCAATAGCGCAACGCTTAGCGCAATGACTGCGCTGTAGGTAATGCGAAATTCCCAAAATTCATACAAGACGCCCGCGCCGATTTGCATGAATTGCGGCGGCATTCCGGTAATGGGGGCCGCATTTGTTAACCAGCGAGCGAGCCCGCGCAAAATTAACATAAATCCGAGCGTGACAATAAAACTGGGGACGCCGAAGCGTACGACAATAAAACCGCTGGCGCCGCCTGCGAGTGCGCCGGGTAGTAAGGCTAAAAACAAAAACGATAGTACCGCAAGCGCCCACCAAGTCGGGTTTCCATAAAACAAATCAGGCAGCGGCGAAGTTAGCGCGTCGGCGAACGCCATGGGAATGTTGCGTCCGGTTTCGGGATCGAGTTTTAATATCATCGCGGTGGTCATGCCGCACAATGCGAGTAACGATCCAACCGATAAGTCAATTTCCGCCGCGCAAATGACATAGGTCATTCCCGCTGCAATAATAATATTGACAGATGTATGTACGAGTATCATTGAAAGATTGCGCGGTGTAGGGAAAATATCAGATTGCAAAGTAAATAAGACGCATAAGAAAAACAAAACCGCCCCGATGCCGATGAAATCAAAAAACCGTTTGAAAGAATTCATTATTTTTTTGTCTATCCGTTGCAAAATTATACTTCGATGAACGCTATCAAACTTAGAAACGATAGTCAACATTAGACGTAAGCCCAGAGGGCGAAATTATGATAAATAAAGGCAGTCGTTGGGCTAGGGAAGCGGATAAAAAATAAGCAAAATGTTGATTCTTCCGTAAATTGGATGCTTTATTTTAATAAATTGAATTGAGGTTTCGCTGCATGTGGCATGGGCGCAACTCTGCTCGCTTCAGTGCGGGCTTTCAGGCCCTTATGCACAGGCGCTCCCAGAGTTGCACCCATGCCCATATTTGGTTTTTCAATTTTTGATATGCCGGAATAGGTTTTCATAACCAAAATCATGTCCATCCATCAATGTAGGTACTCACTTACCGGATGAACCAGAATGTTTAACAATATCTTCTATAGTGGTTGCCAGGATTATGTGCGGATTGAATTTCCGTAACTGCTGAGACCTACGGGAGCGATTTCCGCATAATTTTTTGACAAACGCTCTTAATAATCCGTTAGAGAAATTTCATTTGCGGGTAAAAAACTCTTTATCAAAATTAATTGATCTTGAATTAACAATAAGTGGTGAAAATAATTTGGAAAAACCGAAATAATAAATTATACTTTGTATATAGACAAAATTATTTCCAGTTCTATACTTCTGTTAAATAATTAAGACAATTTGAAAGGACGCGCCAACGAAATGCCAATTAAGCCGAATTCAAAAACAATCCTGAGTACATATTCTTTAGACGAATTGCTGTCATTAGTAAAAGATAAAGCCGCAATCGAAGCCGAAGCAAAACTGCAAGAGGTTCGCACTGCGTTGGCTGCTCTGACAGGAATGGAAGCGCCCAAAAAACGCGGCCCCAAACCCGGCGCCAAACGCGGTCCAAAACCGGGGGCCAAGCGCGGCCCTAAGCCTGGCAAGAAAACGGGGCGCGGCCCTGGTCGTCCCCGCTTGAGCAAGCCAGGCCGGAAGCCCGGCAGCGCCAAGAAGCCTTTAAAAGGTTACTTGCTGGAAGTCTTATCAAAAGACGCGATGAAAATCGAAGAAATTATGGCCGCGTTGAAAACAGCCGGGTATAAATCAAAGTCAAAAGACCCGCGTCGCGTGTTGTATTTGGAACTGAAAAAACAAGTCAGCAGCGGCGCCGTCAAAAAATCCGGTCGTGGATTGTATGCGCTGAAATAAATACGCATTGCTTCGAAATCTTTCAACGCCCTCTTGGTTTTCGCGCCGAGAGGGCGTTTGTTTGCTCATCCAGCGAAAAATGCCTATGAAATCACAAAAAACCTTTTACAATTTCAAGTTAGGCGCCGATACTATCGACAGACCCTAAATTTTCGATGAGATAGACCGATGGTTCGTGGAGCAAAAGAAAAAACAAAGCTGTCCGGGCGCAAAAAAGCCGCCATCCTCATGATTACCTTGGGGCCGGACATCTCTGCGGACGTTTATCGCTGTCTATCTGACGATGAAATCGAACAGATTACCCTCGAAGTCGCGAATATCGGCAACGTCCCGCAGGAACTGATAGGCCAGGTCATCGAAGAGTTTTACCATACCGCGATGGCCAAGCAGTACGTCAGCCACGGCGGTATTTCCGCCGCCCGCGAAATTCTCGAAAAAGCCTTGGGGCCAGGCAAGGCGATGGAAGTGATCGAGCGCTTGCAGGGGATGCTGCAAGGGACGCCGTTTGACTTCCTGAAAAAGGTTGATCCTAACCACCTACTCAATTTTATTCAGAGCGAACACCCGCAAACGGTTGCGTTGATTCTCGCGCACCTCGAATATGACCAATCGGCGGTCATCATGTCGGCGCTGCCGCCTGAAATGCAGACCGAAGTTGCGCTGCGCATCGCGACCATGGACCAGACCTCGCCGGAAATTATTTCCGAAGTCGAGCGCGTGTTAGAACGAAAAATTGCGACCGTCCTCTCGCAGGAGTTCTCCGTGGCGGGCGGTATCGAAGCGTTGGCGGAACTGCTGAACCGGGTGGATCGCGCAACTGAAAAATCAATTCTGGAAACGCTGGAAGAAGAAAACCAGGAACTCGCCGTCGAAATCAAAAAACTGATGTTCACCTTTGACGATGTCATCTTGTTGGACGACCGCGCCATTCAGATGGTGTTGCGTGAAGTCGATTTGAAAGAACTCGCCACTGCGCTCAAAGGCGGCAACGAAGAAGTCAAAACCAAAATCTTCAGCAACGTGTCTTCGCGCGCGGCGGACAACATTCGCGAAGATATGGAATTTATGGGGCCGGTGCGCGTCAAGCAGGTTGAAGAAGCCCAGCAAAAGATCGTCGCGATCATTCGCCGCCTGGAAGAATCAGGCGAAATCGTCATTAATCGCGGCGGAGCCGATGAAATGATGGCGTAGTCAACGCTTGTCCCACATCGTTTATCCTCTCTTAAAATTAGCCTTTCCACGATACGATACGATATTCTTAAATACAGCCGCTTTCGGTATCATCATGGTTGTCATTTGTTAGAATGAATGCAACTTTGGCGTTACGCCAATCTGGGATATTGCATCATGAATTTAGAGTCGCCGTATTTTTCAGTTGTCATTCCATTGTTTGATGAGCGCGATACTTTGCGCCCGTTGTATGAACAGATCTGCGCTGCGTTGCAGCCGCTGGAGCGTCCGTTTGAAATTCTCTTTGTGGACGACGGCAGCCGCGACGGTTCATACGATGTATTGAAAAAACTCCATGAGAACGATGCGCGCGTTCGCGTATTTCGGTTCCGAAAAAATTCCGGCAAGTCGCCCTCGCTGGCGGCGGGCTTCGACCATGTGCGCGGCGAGATCGTATTCACCATGGACGCCGACCTGCAAGACGACCCCGCTGAACTGCCTCGCTTATATCATAAGTTAGAAGAAGGCTTCGATTTGGTTTCCGGCTGGAAGCGCGACCGCAAAGACCCCCTGTCAAAACTCATCTTTTCAAAATTTTTTAATGGCATTGTCGGTTGGTTCACGGGCATCAAACTGCACGATTTCAATTGCGGTTTAAAAGCCTATCGCCGCGAAGTGGTCGACCAACTCAGCGTGTATGGCGAGATGCACCGCTTTCTGCCCGTCTGGGCGGCGCGGTATGGATTTCGCGTTACCGAACTGCCGGTCGTTCATCATCCGCGCAGGGCGGGGCATAGCAAGTTTGGGATGGAACGTATCCTCAACGGCTTTTTGGATTTCGGTACGGTGTTATTCATCACGCGGTCGCTGAAGCGCCCGGTTCATTTGTTGGGGCGTTTTGGAATTTGTTTCGGATTGATCGGATTGCTGATATTTTTGTTCGGCGCGGGCGCCATTGCGTTGCAGCATGTTGTCTTAGGCGCGGTCGCGCTTGGCGTGGGCGGCCTCTGTATTCTCATGGGGTTTCAGGCAATTTTTTTAGGATTAATCGCGGAACTGATTACGTTTTATCGCCGCGAAGATGAACCGCCTTATTACATAAACGAGCGACTCGACGCATGATTGAACTTTCTATCTTTTTGACCGCTATCGCATTTTCACTCTATACCGTCACCTATCGGATACAGGCTGAACAACCCGTTGCGCATAAAGAACGCGTGGTTTGGATCCAAGCGATTGGCTTTGCGCTATTGGGGACGCTGCCGTTTCTCAATAAGCCGTTTCATATTGACGATACGGTGGTGTTGGAAGTCGCGCGCAATGTGTTGAATAATCCATTGCGGCCGTTTGGCAGCAACTTCGATTGGTTTGGCGAGTTGCAGCCGCTTTGGCAGGTCACCACCAATCCGCCGTTTTTGAGTTATTGCCTTGCGCCGTTTGTGTGGATGTCGAGCGGGGATGAAGTCGCGCTTCATGCGGTGATGAGTATTTTTATATTCTGCCTGGCTGTAGGCGCGGTGCTGCTATCAAAACGGTTTTGCGCGGACTCGATTTGGCCCGCAGCGTTTTTGTTGGCAAGCCCCGCCGTGGTCGTTTCGGGAAACGTCATGCGCGACGTTCCTGCGGTAGGGCTTTCGACGCTGGGCGTTGCATTGTTTGTGATGGGCGTAGACAAAGAACAACGCCGTTGGTTGATTGCCGGCGCGGTTTTATGCGGCCTTTCGGTGCTGACGAAATACTCCGCCGTCATCACCTTGCCGGTATTGTTTTTATATCCGTTGTTGCAAAAAAAATACCGGCTTGCGGTGTGGATTTGGCCTGCGGTCGCGATCATTGTTCTCTGGTGTTTGCAAAATGTTTTCGCGTATGGCTCCGTGCATATCATCTATCTCTTGTTAGAACGGCGCAGCGAGTCGGGCATCTCATGGCAAGACAAACTCTACGGCGCCTTTTTGGTTATCGGAAGCGTCTTATATCTTCTCCCGGCGTTGTTGGTGCGAGCAGTTGGCGGTCGAGATTGGACCGCGTGGATCGGCGCGGTCTTGCTGGCGCCGTTGTGGTGGCTGGCGATCAACCAATACCTGGGCGAGGTAGAAAACGAATACCTGCTGTGGGCGCTTTCGGGTTCTGCGCTGTTGTTTATCCTGCTGTTTGATGGAATTCGCGTTGGTTCGGGTTGGATCAAACAATTTGAACCGGGCAAGCACGCGGACTCTTTATTTTTATTTGCATGGGTGTGTGCGCCGTTGGTGTTTTGCGTTCTGTTTGTGCCTTTCGAAGCGGTGCGCCATTTGCTTCCTGTATTGCCGCCGCTTGTTCTGCTTGCGGCCCGCTATCTGAACGAAACCAAAAATAAAAAACTGAGTTCCGCCATTCATTTTCTGGTCGCGATATTGTTTGCGGTGCAGTTCTTCGCGGCCCAAGTGATTCAACGGGCTGATTATGAATACGCCGCCACCTATCGCAACTTCGCCGTCCGCGCCCAGGAAGAATGGCTGTCGGATGAGCATGAAACCTGGTACGTCGGTCACTGGGGCTGGCAGGAATATGCGAACCGGGCGGGATTACGTCAAATGCGTTTGGGTGAGTTCCCCAATGAAGGGGATGTTTTGATTGTTCCGTATCGGGTGGATAAAGGGCGCGTGTTTGAGCAGGACCGGGACTATCTCTCCCGCCAGGAATTGGTGGACGAGGTCACTTATGAGGGATACGCGCCCGTGCGGACGCAGAATTTTTGGGGCGCCGGATTTTATTCAACGATAAGTCTATTTGGGCATAATATTCCATACCGCATCATGCAGGATGAATTTTTGGAATCGTTTGAAGTGTATCGCATTGCTAACCCTGAACCCGTTGTGGCCGAAGAATAACTTTACGCTGTCTGCTTTTTTGTATGAATGAAATAAATGTTTCTTCCATAAATGATGCTGTTAAACAATAAACCCACAATAAACACCGGTTCTTCTTTGTGAAATGCATAGGACAATAAAATCAAACCGCCAACAGTGCGCAGATACCAAAAAGCAGCGGGAACAACGCTTTCACGTCGTTTTTCTGAGACAACCCATTGCACCAGAAAACTGGATGCGAACATGACTTGGCCGGTATAGCCGATAATTTCCCATACGCTAATTGTCAAAAAAACTTCAGAGAGCCACTGCAACATGGGCGCTTCTCCTTTAAAGAACCATTCAGAATATCAATCTTGGTAAAATCTGCTAAAATGGTGCGACCAGTAAGAATGATTCAGCCTGAAAACGGTTCAAGGGGCTGAGAAAAAAAAGTGAACCTGACCGTTTATATATAATGGAATCTGTCGTATTATTATTCATTCGCTTTAATATGTCTTCTGTAATGATGGGGAACGATGGTCCGACCTAAGAGTTGTCGGCGAATAGAATCAGAGCCGGGCGCTTATTTCTTTAAGCCTCAGGGTATCCCGTTGCGCAAGCTCGGTGAAGAAAAACTCAACCTGGATGAGATGGAAGCAATCCGTCTCGCCGATGTTGAAGGGCTTTATCACGAGCAGGCAGCCAAACGCATGCAGGTGTCCCGCGCCACTTTTGGGCGGATCGTGCAATCCGCCCGCCGAAAGATTGGTCGCGCACTCATCGAAGGAAAAGCCATACGGATTGGCGGCGGCAACGTGGAATACGTAGAAATGCGTGATTTCCGTTGCGACGACTGCAATCATACTTGGCAAGTCGAGATGGGGTGTTGTCCACCTGGCGCGTGTCCAGAATGCGGTTCGAGCCGACCTGTGTGTTTGTTAGCTGAAAATCATGGCCCGTGCTGCAAATTGGGTTCGCCCTCGGATGTAGAAGCGGCTTTGTAATTCGCCTTACTTGGCATGAAGAACCACAGGCCCGGCTTTCCAGTTTGAAGGCGGAGTAAACCTGTTGCGTCCGTTTAAAAGTGTTCCTGCGCTCAACGTTTCTCCGCTAAAGGGACGCAACCACTGCGCCCGCATGGGGGCTGATAATCCTTCCACAAAAAGCTCAAATTCAAACGGCGCTTGTTGATAGACGATGTATTCCTTCTGGGGAATATTTAAGCAAAAGCCTTTGTTGACGATTTTCGGGTTGGGCGTCATTTGCCAAAATGGAACCTGCTTGAAGAAGTCCTTCAAATTTTTCAGATAATGATACCCCGGCGGCGTGTGTTGTGTTTTTACAACATCCCAGGCGGTATGAGTGTAATAGTAAACGGGATAACCGCCTGACATGACGATTTCCCAGGTGCGGCGCGCTACTTCTTCGGGCGTTTGGGCGACGCGCCAGGTTTTGTCTTCCAACCCGCCCGGCCCGTGTTCGTAGCCATACTCGACGTTGACGATGGGCCATTGATGTTGTTTTTGTTGTTGCAGCAGGGTCGCGCCCCAATTTTTATGCTGTTGGTCGGAGCGGAAATCAACGATGCCATTATATGCGCCGGATTCGTAGGCGGGGTTGTCGTCGTGGACGGTGATTAAGCGGTGATACGGGTCGTGCTCTCGAACCAGGCGCATCCGGTCTTGTTTGTACGCAACGTCTTTTTCAAGATGGGCTTCTTTTGAGAAATCCCAGACGATGTTTGGATAGGCCGCATACCGGGCGATCAGGTTTTTGAAATAGAGGTCGTCTTCTGCGCTTTTTAATTCCGGCCATTTTACTTCTTTGTTGTAGACCTTAATCATCAGGTGGGCGATCACGCCGCGTTGAAAGAGGGCGTCGACCACTTGGTCGAAGTGCTGCCAATATTTCAAGTTGAGCCGCGAATGGTCGGGATTAAAATTGCTCCCCTCCCAGGGAACCATCGCGGGCGGGCCGAAGTCGTCAGGGCTGGTATTACCCTTTTGCCAGGACGTATCAAAAGCAAACGCATTGAGAATGATGTAGTTGAAGCCGAATGTCTGGATATGGTCGATGAAATTCTGCGTCCGATCCAGGTTGGGGGTTGCTAAATCAATCGCCCACAGCCAGTCGCATTCATATCCCATTAAAAAAAAGCGAGTTCCATCTTCATAAACAAAATGGCGTGTGTGTTCGGGATCAATTGTCAGCCCGCCGTGCACGTTCGGGTTTGTGTTGTCGGTGCAGGTGAATTCGACGCGCTGGTTCTCGAGCGGTTTCTGGTCGCTATGAGTTTGGAGGCTCCAGGCTCCGGTCTGGTTGGGGGCAATACGCAGCGACCAGGTGTTGTCTCCAGAGTAAAAGCCAAGCGTCTCGAACGCCTCGCCAGCAGGCGGTTGTACCGTCGCGCTGAATGCGACCTCGAACGGGTTTTCGACAGATTGTTCGCTGGTGAAATGAAACGTATGTGGATGCCAGCGCTCGATTTCGACGGCGTTTGATGTGGTGGCAACCAATAGGAAAAAAACGGAAAAAGCAATCACTCGAATCATTGTAGGTTCCTGTATTTGTGATGATTGCGATTATCAGAGCAATGCGAAGCGCTGTCAACGAATCGGCTGTTTGTTACGTAACGGATTTCATCGGAGAAAAAATAAATAAAAAAAAATGAAAATATTTTCACTTTAGAAACGTATTAGTTAGTAATCCGGCTGACGCGAACGATACATCATCATGAGGCCGCATTTATTGGATTGGTGTTTGAGGTAAGGACTATGTTAATTTCAAGAGATAAACGAAACGCCGTACGCAACGACGACAACCATGGCGCCAAACAAGAGCCGACCGCCCGTTACAACGACGGCAACCAAAACACAGTACGCTTTCAGCGCTATCTCGAAAACCGTGGTTGCCCGATTCGCTTAGCGTCGCCGAAGTCAGACGATATCCGTTGGCTCGGATAAACCAAACGAAATAAAACTTATCACTTCCCCGTGATAAACCCGACCTACCCCTATGTTTATGCGGAGCCGCCCGCACCCAAACCGGAGCGGCTCCGCAATTTTTTTTCAAAAGCCCCCGAGCAAAAAAGTTGTACTTCCTGGAAAACTAGATATCAGTTCAACAAAATATTTTCGTTTCACTACATTTTTCCGCGATAGTGTTTTCTCAATAAGAAAATTTCTTGATTATTACCCCCTTTGTCATTACGATTGAGTAAGGATTAAATAAAGTGCAAGGATTCGCGCCATGCCTTCTTCACAAGCCTGGAATCAAGGCCGTAACCATTGAAGAAATGAATTGCTCTCCGCAAACGCTTTCAAACCATCTAGGTATTGTTATAAAAAGAGATTTGATATTGATTTTGGTTGGTATATACTATTGATGTATATCAAGTGGAGGGCAATATGAGCGATACGGGAAAAGTGTTTATGAATGGGCGTTCTCAGGCGGTCCGGCTTCCTGTCGACTATCGCTTTAATACAAAAGAAGTGTACATTCGAAAAAATGAAGAAACTGGCGAGGTCATTCTCACCGAAAAGCCCGAAGGATGGACAGGATTTTTTGCCTTGGCTGACAAAACCAGCGGGGCAAAGGATTTCTTGCTAGATAGACAAGACGAAGTCGCGCAAGTGCGTGATCTTTAGCGATGGTCAGGCCAACTTTATACATGCTTGATACTAACATCGCGAGTTTTATGATTCGCGGCGGCAACCCAAACATTCGAAAACGATTAAACAGGGTCCCATTGAGCAATGTTTGTGTATCGGTAATAACACAAGCCGAATTATTGTATGGAATCGAACTCAAACCCGAAGCGATTAATCTTAAGAACCTGGTTCGTGAGTTTTTGTTACGGCCAGCCATTTTGCCTTGGGATGAACGGGCGGCAATAGAATATGCTGTTTTGTGCGCGAGTTTAGCCAGGGCGGGGACGCCGATGGGGAATCTGGATACTATGATCGCCTCCCATGCTTTATCGGTAAACGCTACTTTAGTCACAAACGATAATTCCTTTAGTCGTGTTGTTGGGCTTAAGGTCAAAGATTGGTCAAAATAGTTGAATGCAGAATAAAAAGATTCATGTCCTGAAATAAAACTAATATCCAGCCCCTCTCAATTTTTCATTAGATTTCTTTTATACTAATCCTCTCAAGATTTGATTTATTTCTTTTAGGGGAACCTTATTATGCCTGTTCCATTTTCTCGTTTAGAGTTTGCGGTGCAACGCATCGTACAAGAGACGCCCATCGTCGATATGCACACCCACCTCTATCCGCCCTCCTTTGGCGGTCTGCTGTTGTGGGGCATCGACGAGTTGCTCACCTATCATTACCTGATCGCCGAAGTGATGCGCGTCGCTGAGATCAACTACGATGACTTCTGGAAGATGAACAAAACCCAGCAAGCCGACCTGATCTGGGACGAACTCTTCATCAAACGCGCTCCCATTTCCGAAGCCTGCCGCGGCGTCGTTACCGTGATGCGCAATTTGGGGCTTGACCCCAGTACGCGTAATTTGCAAGAAGTGCGTGATTATTTTCACGAGGCGGACGTGAACGAATACATCGAGTTGGTGTTCACCAAAGCCAACGTCATGTATGGGGTGATGACGAACGACCCGTTCGACAAAACCGAAACGCCATTTTGGGATTCCATCGGCGGCAACCACCCGCGTTTGCAAGCAGCGCTGCGGATTGATCCGCTGTTGATTGCTTGGGACCAGGCGGCGGACACGCTGCGCGAGCAAGGCTACGAAGTCGATTCGACGCTGAATGAAAAAACCTACGCCAGCGTTCGCAAATTTCTCGCAGACTGGGCCAAAAAAATGAAGCCGCGCTACCTGGCGGTTTCGCTGGGGCCTGACTTCGTCTACCCCGATGATTCGGTCACAACCAAGATCATCGACAATTGCATCTTGCCGTTTACCCGTGAAGCGGGCATTCCATTTGCGCTGATGATTGGCGTGAAGCGCTCGGTGAATTCTAAACTGAAACTGGCGGGCGACGGCGTGGGCCGCGCCGATTTGAGTTGCCTGGAAAACTTGTTAGATAAAAACCCGGACAACAAATTCTTCGCCACCTTATTAAGCCGCGAAAACCAGCACGAGTTTTGCGTGTTGGCGCGCAAGTTCCCCAACCTGATGCCGTTCGGCTGCTGGTGGTTTATGAATAACCCCAGTTTGATTGATGAAATCACCCGCGAACGGTTGGAACTTTTGGGTTGGAGCATGATTCCCCAACATTCAGATGCGCGTGTTCTCGATCAACTTTTGTATAAATGGCCGCATTCGCGCAATATCGTCGCGCAAGTTCTAATCGAAAAATATCAGGATATTGTTGACTCTGGTTGGAAAGTGTTTGAGTCGGAAATCCACCGCGACGTTTCTCGGTTGTTTGCGCAAAACTTTGAAGATTTCGCTCCGGCGATGGATGGGTAATTCTTTTATAGTGGTTGCCAGAATACGGTGCGGATTGAGTTTCCATAACTGTATCTATCGCTGAGCCCCTGCCTGCGGCGGGCAGGCTACGGGAGGGCTTTACGCACATATTCATGACAAACGCTCAAAAATTCATCTGGAAATAATGATTTCGAAAAAAGTTTTAGTTTGTCAAAAATGAACAAGCCAATGCTGGCATGGGTGCAACTCTGGGAGCGCCTGTGCAATAGGGCCTGAAGCCCGCACCGAAGCGAGCAAAGTTGTACCCATGCAATGCATAACGATGGATACACTTTTTTTGAAATGGCTATATCTATAGAAAGAAAAAGGGGGCTTTTCGCCCCCTTTTTTGTTTGCCGTTGTGTTTTTCGTTATTTCGTGTGTCAGACTACGCGAACCGCTTAGTCTGAGGGTTTGATTGAAGCCTCTTGTTTTGTTGCTGATAGAATTTTTTCTTCCAGATCATGCAGGCGTTCATTAAGCGATTCGTCATACTCATCCTGCAGCGTTTTAACATGGCGGTAGACATTAAACGCGCCGCCCCATTCGTCTTTATCATAGAGCAGGTCGCCGTAACGGCGCCAAAGGTCGGCGTTCTGCGGTTGGCTTTTGAGATCAATGATGAAATTGGTCTCGTCGCTTGGATTGATCTTCTCGGCTTGCTCGCCGCTTTGACGATAAAGCCGCAAGACAAACGGGTTCCATTCAGAGGGGAAATGCGACGCAAAGACCGCTGCGTTGATAAGCGCGGGGTCTTTGTCAAATTCAATATCGCCGAATGCAGCCGTTTTGATTGACGCTGCGACCTCGCGGTCGATGCGGGTCAAGTTATGATTGGTAATGTCATTGCGCAGGGCTTCGATCAGGCGTTGCATTTTTTCATCTTCGCTTACGTCTTCCTGGGGCGCGTTGGCCTCGCTCGGGGTGACGATCAACTTTTGCCCGGCGCCTTTCATGCAATCGGGGTAATGCAGCAGTCGGAAAAAGCGCAGCCCGAATGGTTTCTTCACGCGCTCGAACAGTTCCAACGCGCGCATGGAGACGGACAAGAAAAAGTCTTCGCGAATGGTTTTGACGTCCTCGAGAAGTTTCTTCCAATCGGCGTCGCCAAAGGTGTCGTCGAGCATAGTGGAATAACGAAACTGGTGAGGTTCTTTGCCGTCTACGAAGTCAGTAACTTTTTGCGCAATCTCAAGCGAGTTGCCAAGCGACGCGAGAACAATGGCGCGAATGACCGGCGATTCGGTGGGATTTTGGCCGGATGAAATCGAAATGGCAACGCTGGCGGCGGCCCACAACAACACGCGTTTGATGCCTTTTACCTTGGTCTGTTTGGCGACCGCTAACAGAAAATCCAACACCACTTGCGGTTGGATGTGCGGCGCAATTTGTTGGATGAGTTGGTTGTAATATTCTTCATGTTCGATCTGGCGGCCCGACAACGAGGCGCGGCTTTGCATCTGGCTCTCGAGGGTTTGGGCCATGGCCAACATCTGAAATGGATGATAGAGAATGCGCCGCAACGACGGGTGTTTGCGCAATTGCTCTTGCAAGGCGGGCAGGTTGCGCACCGCTGCTTGCGGATCGTCGAGTTCTTTTTTTATAATTTCATTTTCTTTGTCAGACAGAATATGATGCAGCGCATGGGAGCCAGCGCCGCGGCGGCCCGGTTTTTGTCGCTTGTTCATGGAGTCTTGCCTCCTTGCAATTCTTCTATATATCGCCGAAACGCGCCGCTGCCTGCTCGTGGCTTTGGAGTGGGCGGGCCGCGTCGAATCGGTGGAGTTGCACTTTGGATTTGCGCACTGGTTGCATTCAAGACCGAGTTGTTTCCAGAGTGTAAAGATTCAAGCCCTAGCCTGTCGAATTGAGAAGGGCTGTCAGTCGGTGGAACACTCTCAACCTCCGATGGAACGCCGGAGATGACCCAGCGCATTGAAGTCGCCGCTTTGCCGTACAACCCATTGAGAACAAAGTCGCGGGCGGTTACGCCTGGCGTCAAGACAAATGACAGATAGGGCATGTAGTTGGGTTGGTTTTGTACCGGAATCGGCATACGCAGATACTCGCCTGCTGCGTCGCCGACAATGAAGTGCCATTCGCCGTTTTCTTGCGCTTCGAACCCGAGAATGTAAGCGCCCGGGTCGATGAAATAAGTCCCTAATTTGAGTTGGACGTTGGTTTGCAGGGTCGCCATGCGCGGCGACAGAAAGCGGTTCATGTCAGTGGCGTACCGCACGGCGCCGTTGGCCCCGGCGTCGCCCCAATATTGCGCCTTGAAGCGTACGTGTATCTTGCCGCCGTCCCGTGTTTCTAACATACTGCTGATGGTCGGGACGTCAGCGTTCGCGGGGCTGAGTTGTGCGTGAGTGGATGCACAAAAAATCAGTGCGATGATTCCAATGGCGGTCCTCATTTGATATCACCCTTGCCTATCCGAGGTTTTTTGCATTGTACCATTAATTGACGGGTTTTTGGATCGGGTTTACTTTGATCCTCCCAAAAAACAATCATTCTTTGCTGATAATTTTCTCGGATTACGATATTATGACGATATTCGATTTGAATTGAAATGAACGTATGAGATCGACACTTCTTTTCGTTGTCTTGTTGGCGGCGGCGCTGACGCAATCGGCCTGGGCGCAGATTACCCTGCCGGTTTTTATTCCCGACCCAAACGGGCCGACATTTCTCGAACCGCCGCGCATTGTCTCCATCCCGCCAGTTAGCGCGCAAAGCGAGTTGGTGGTGAATGATATTTCCAGCGACGGGCGTCTTGAGTTGTTCGCGACGATATTGGGGCAATCGCGCCAGATTCAAGTCTTGCAGGATTTTGGTAGCGTCGATTTCGGTCTGCGTTTATCGCTGCCGTTGTCGCTTGACCCGGTGAAGATGCTATCCGTCCCGATGGATGGCGACGGCGTCAATGATTTGGTCTTGCTCTCCAAATTCTTTAATCAGTCCGGTAACCGCATCGAAATCATTCGTTTTGCCGGCGGCAACCTAAGCCCGGACCAATTTGAATTTCAGACGGTGTTTGAGTTTCGCGGCGGCGGGACATTCGAATCCGATTTTTCTCAACTCGCGTCAGGAGACGTAGATAATGACGGCGACGTCGATTTGATTTACCACATGGTTTCGTTTGACGCCGGAGAAGATTCTCGAACCTATTTGTTGACGAATTTTGGCAAAGGGCAGTTTGAAGCAAAATTATTAAATTTGAAAAACTTGAGTGACCGCAATTTATCGGCGAGTTATTTTCTCATGCGGGATTTAGATTTAGACGACGACTTAGACCTGATCGTATGTTTGAATACCAATTTTCAGGGTTTGCCCGCCGATGTGCAGCCCGTGCAAATTTATGAAGGGTTCGGCAATGGCGAGTTTCGCTTCGTCGCGCATTTGTCTTTTCCCTCGTCTCCGCTCAAGGTAGAAACCGTTCAACTCAATGACGCTTGGCCTGACCTGCTTGTGTTTGATTCAGACTTTACGTCGGAAGCGTCTGTCCATCATTTTCAACAAAACGCGCCGTTTCAGTTTCATTTGATTGACACCCAAACCGCCGGGCGCCGGGCAGCTGATATGGCGGTAGCCGATTTCAACCTAGACGGTACGCCTGAGGTTGTTGTTCCTTTTACTGAATTCTTGCCGGGCGGGGCTGTCGGTAAATTTCGCATCTGGAAGTTTCTTGATCCTTTCTCCGGCGCCAAAGAGTCGCTTGATATTGAAATGCGTTCTTCGTCGGGCGTGTCGGTGTTTCCTGGCAAAGTCTCGGTGGCGAAAATCAATAATGATGCGTGGCCTGATCTGGCATTTTTGGGATCACCCTTCACCGGAAACAGCAGCGTGATGGGCGTATTATTACAGAAATTGGTGTTTGTGACTCCAACCCCTGGCGGCTCGTTACCGCCAACCGCGACGCCGACGCCTGTGCCAACCGTGACGTCAACTCCCGAGCCGACGGTCACCTCGACGCCTGTACCGACTCTGACCCCAACACCGCCGCCGACGGTCACCCCGACGCCTGTTCCAACCATGACGCCAACGCCGCCGCCGACTGTCACCTCGACGCCTGTGCCAACCGTGACGCCGACGCCAGAGCCGACGGTCACGCTAACGCCTGTTCCAACCTCGACGCCAACGCCGCCGCCGACGCCAACGCCGCCGCCGACGGCTACTCCGACGCCCGTACCAACGATGACGCCAACGCCGCCGCCGACGGTCACCTCGACGCCGTCCGGGTTTGATCCAAACCGCTTCTTGCAGAGTTTTGTTCGCATTGACCGCTTTGGCAATAAGCGAAGTTGGACCGACATCACCGCGACGGATTTTGATCGCGATGGTCAGGATGAATTGGCGGCGGTTTCTGATGATGACGACCGTTTACTGGTGGTGCGTTGGAACGGCGCAGACGAATTTTCAGATTTCGCTGAACGGGCGATTCAATCCGATCCGGTTTCGATTGCGGTCATGCCGCAAAATCGCAGCCGCTTGGTCGCGGCTGTGCGTCGGGAGCCTCGTTTGGCGTTCATTGACTATCAACCCGGAAGCGGTTTGCAATTGGTGGACGAGTTCCTGCTGGATGAAGAACCCGCTCGCGTGTTCGCAGCGGATGCGGAAGGCGACGGCGACGCCGACCTGTTTTCTATCAGCGCGTTTGTGGGACAAATGACAGTCTTCTTGCAACAAGTAAATGGCTTCGATGAAGGCGACGTGAAAACCGTTGGAGCAGGCCTCATTGACGCCGATGCGGGCAATGTTCTTGGAGACGCTTCAGCCGAGATCGCCTCTATTTTCTCGAACCGTTCTGAGATGACGCTGTTTCAGTTAATCGGCGGGCGCTTTTTGTTCCCGGCTATTACCCGAAACATGGGCGCGGCCCCGGGCGCGGTGCGCATCGCAGATTATGACGGAGACGGTTTCAATGATGTTGCAGGGATGAACCGCAACGGAAATACCATCACGCTTTGGTTGAGCAATACGCTGCAGGGGTTGCAGCAGCGTCTCAATCTGCCTGCCATGCGGCCTGCGCGTATGGCAACGGCTGACTTGACGGGCGACGGCGCCGCCGACCTTATCATCAGCCAGTCTGACGGCTCTTCGGTTCGGATTATTGCAGGCGGTTATTGGGACCAACCAGTCGAGTTCCCAACCGTGCTCTCGCCGCTTGCCGTGACCTCCGGCGATTGGAACCAAGACGGTCGTTTGGATTTCGCCGCCGCCAGCGACACCCAAGACGCGATGACGATCTATTTGTCGATCCCGCCCGCCAGCGCTGACGATTGGCGCATTCACGAGTAGACGCATATCTGTTGCGCGTTGTCGTGTTGATCCCCCCGACGCTTCGCGCCACCCCCCTTAAAAAAGGGGGGCTAGGGGGGATTGATTTCCGATAAACCTCAAGCAAGGACTCGCCCCACGCGCACTCCATTTGGCGCTATGGTTATTTCTTCGGTTGGTCTAATTCATCTGGCTCGTCGAGTTCAGGGTAGTGTAAGCGGTCTTCTTCGCGGGGGGCGTCGCCTGCTTTGCGTTCTTCTTCGCGTTCCTCTAGAATTTCATTTCTTGCATTTCGGGCGTCGGTTTCAAAAAACGAATTCAACTCGTTCAATGCGTTGCCCACGCCAGACCCGCCGCCGCCGCTCTTGCGATAATAAACCCAGCCGCGGTCTTCCATCCATAACATGAGCCGATGGGCGCTGTATCCAATCACAACGACTGCGCAGAGAGATGCGATGACAATAATTGTATGCATAGGCCGCGTCCTTTGACGTATAGGTAAACTCTAATACGAAAAATTGGCGGCCTTGGTTCCGTTTTTTATTGGATCCCGCCGAAAAATGTGAGATAGGGTTGGGCGTTGGCTTCGCGCAGCAACAACACGCCCAGTTCACGCGCATGATAATCGCCCCACATCGACGACTCGCCGTAGGGGATTTTGCTGCCCGCCGGGACGTAATCCCAACCGTTGGGGCGGTGGTAGATTGAATGCAGAATCAATCCCTGATGGTTTTCATCGGTGGAGAGATAGGGTTCTGAAAAGACCGTGTTCGCAACCGTCAACCCGGCGTTGCGGTAATTGGCGGCTTCGTTGGTTTTGCCTTTTTGTGTGAGATAATTGCCCAGGCGAACCAACCCTTGCGCGGCAATCGCGGCGGCGGAACTGTCGATTGGTTCGTGATCGTTGTAAGGATTGGAAGCCTTGTTTAGATAATCGCCCAGATTGACCAGACCCGGCGCGCCTGTGTCCCAATAGGGGACGCCGTCGGTCGGCGTATTTTCAATATAAAAGTCGCAGGTCGCCAGCGCCGCCTCTAAACATTCTTCGATGACCGCGGTCTTGCCGCCGTGCGTTTCGAACGCCTCCGAGTCAAGCGTGTCCAGATATTCCAATTCTTCGGTAAAGCCCAACATCGCCCAGGCGAGGCCGCGCGTCCAAGTGGAGAAGGGCGAGTATCCTTGCTGCGAACTGGGACAGCGGAAGTTGCCGTCGTTGCAATTGAAAACCGCTTCGTGGACGGTGCGTCCGCGCAGGTCGTATGAATCGCGCCCGGTTCCATAATAAACGCTGAAGCGGGCGGTGTTGCGGGCGTGGTAAATCAACCGGTCAAGCAGCGAGACCGGCTTGTCGTTTTCATCCATCAAGACATGGCCCAGTTGGTGCGACGCCGCCAGCGCGCGCATACTGCGAATGGTATCGACGAACAGCGAATGCGGCCCGTTGAACGAATAGACATAGCCGAAACCGTTGGCGGTTTTTGACCAGCGCATCGCCTGGACGGCGCCGGTGCACTTGACCGCGAGTTGGTAGAATTCGCGCTCTCGCTGGTTATCTTCAATACGGCCTTCGTTCATTAGCCGCAAGAGGTTGCCATAGGTGGAAATGTTGTTAAATCCGTGGTCGTGGACGCCGCGATGGGTGATGTGAGGCGCCATACGTTCGACGGTATCTTTGCGGCCTGATTCAAGGAACTCGGTTTCGCTGGTCGCGTCGAATTGCAAAATCGCCGAGCCGTACTGAAAGCCTTGCGTCCATTCCGTCCAACCGCGCGCGGCGTAAAGCCCGCTGACGGTGAAGACCGGCGCACCATTCGCCGGGTCCCACATCGTATCAATGCGGCGGATTTTTTCCGCTGAGTATTCAAACATGCGCTCGACGGTCGGTTTGAGAGACGCCGCAGACAGATCGGTACGAATTTGCATAATGCACCCCCAGGTTACAAACGAAATCCCCCCGTTTTCAGAGAGGGGAATGAATTATTGTCATTGCCAAACGACTGTGCGGATTGAATCGGACAATAACCACGTTTTCCTTGTGATTTTTGTCGATTCTACCTGAATACAATACAACCAGATTCATGGCAACTATCCTACCAACATTCTAAACAAATGAGCGGCTCGATGCGAGGGCTGTCAAGATTCGCTTGTGGCGACGCGCGCGATGATTTTCGCTGCCCGTTTTAAATCAGCCGTCGTATGTACAGCCGAGACGGAGACGCGCAGCCGGGCGGCGCCTTCAGGAACCGTGGGAGGCCGAATGGCGGATGCGATGATGCCCTCGTCCCGCAACCGACTGGCGCAGTCAAGCGCTCTCTGGTTGTCGCCAAGATGAATGGGGATGATCGGCGTCAGGCCGTCGGAAATCTCAAGCCCTTCTTTCTTGAGGGCGGTGCGCATGGTCTTGATTGCCTTGCGCAAATTTTTGATGCGTTGCGGCTCGTCTTGAATACGGGTAATGTTAGCGTGAGCGATGCCCGCCATCAGCGGCGATAGCCCTGTCGTATAAATAAACGACCGCGAATGGTTCACAAGAAAATCAACCACTTGCTTTGAGGCGCATATAAACCCGCCTTGCGCGCCGACCGCTTTGCTGAGGGTCCCCATCAGGATGACGTGCGGCTCCCACTTGAGCCGAAAATGCGCCCAGGCGCCCGCGCCCTTGGCGCCCAATACGCCGGAAGCGTGAGCTTCGTCAACAATCAGCAACGCATCATATTGTTTCGCCAACGCATTCAATTCGGGCAGCGGCGGGATATCGCCGTCCATTGAGAAGACGCCGTCGGTGACGATAATTCGCCGTCCCCGCTTCTGCGCCTTGAGTTGGCTTTCGAGATCATTCAAATCGAGATGTTGATAGCGGTGAAAGGCCGCGTCCGAAAGGCGGCAGCCGTCATAAATCGAGGCATGATTGAGTTTGTCGCCGTAGATTGTATCGCCGCGACAGCCCAGTGCGCTCAATAAACCGACATTGGCTTGGAAGCCGCTGGGGTATACCAGCGCCGCTTCGGTTTTCTTCCAATTAGAGAGAAGGCGTTCGAGTTCTGCGTGCAGCGCCAGGTTGCCGGTTATCAGGCGGGAGGCGCCTGCGCCTAGCGGCAGAATTTCGCTCAAAACGCTGATGTCTTCACGGCTGAACGGGTCAGTGGTGAAGCCGAGATAATCATTGGCGCTCAGATTCAAATAGCGCACTTCGCCGCAGACCAGATAGCCGCCTTCGGCGTTGTCATACAATGGAAGGCTTCGGTGCTGGGCATTGCTGCGGTCTGATTTGAGTTTCGCCTCAAAAAAAGAATTCCATTCACTCATATAAAATTTCGTTAAACCTTATCAATAAGAATTAAAAGCAGGCTTGGGCGCCTCTCTCCTCGCTTCAGTGCGGGCTTCACGCCCGGATTATTTCAGTTTGTACGAAAATAACGATAAGATCAACATGAAAAGTGATAGTTGTCAGGGAAATGTTCTTTAAACCGATACTTGACGCCGTCAAGTATCGGCGGTAGTATTTATGTTATACAGATTGAACGCTGTTAGATTCACAACATATTGTCAAAGAAGGGAAGTTATACGCAATATCTAGTTTTTGCGTATTTAAGGAGACCGAGAATGATTACTTTGACCGAAAAAGCAGCCAGTGAAGTGAAACGGTTGATCGAAGCGCAAAGTTTGCCTGAAGCGACTGCGTTGCGGGTTGGCGTACGGGGCGGTGGATGCTCAGGCCTCAGCTACTCGCTGAACTTTGACGCTGAATCAAAAGACAACGACCGCAGTTTCGACTGCAACGGCATTAAGTTGGTGGTTGATTCGAAAAGTTTTCTCTATCTGAGCGGAACGACGTTGGATTACGCTGACGGCTTGAACGGAAGCGGATTTACATTTGATAATCCCAACGCAAGCCAAAGTTGCGGCTGTGGTTCCTCGTTCTCTGCGTAAACTGATTTTTTAGGGGGATGAATGTCATTACATGATTCGGCGCAATCCACTCTCAGCGAACAACGCACCCGCGATCAATTGACGCGCGGATTGATCTTGTTCGCCGCTTCGGTGCGTCAAGCGACAAGCGGTGAATCGCTCTCAAAAGAACTGGCCCACCGGGTGACCGAATCGCAGGCGGATGCGCTGCGGTTTTTGGCGATGAATGACAACGTGACCATCGGTGAACTTGCGGTTGGGCTAGGGCATACCATTTCAGGCGCCACCAAAGCGGTCAATCGGCTTGAAAAAAATGGATGGGTGGAGCGCTTGCATGATCCTAACGATCACCGCACCGTTTATGTTCATTTGAAAAATGATGGAAAAGCGCTGGCAGATCAATTGCTGTCGCAAACCGAAGAACGGTTGCACCGGATTCTCACAAAACTGCGTCCCGAGACGCTGCATTTGCTGGGCCATGTGATCGAAGATTTTTTGACGGATTCTATCGACGACAAAGATGTTGCGACTAAATTGTGCGTTGCATGTGGGTTTGAAGGTGGAATGAACTGCTGCGAGTCGGATGTGAACTGCGTTGTGGCGCGTACGGTTCAGTCGATTGAAATTCCCGAAACGCTTGTCTCCCGCTAGTTGAGTTTCTTCTGTTTTTTTCATGCTTTATTAAAGCCTCCTAACCTTTTACATTTACTTAATTTGCATAATAGATTTACCTTTCGCTTTGTTTTGATTAATTGAAGCAAGTTTTTTTTCGACTTTTTTTAATTTTTGTGTAATGTTTCTTGACAGTAATCAAATTTTTGTTTATTGTGGTTTCTGGAATGGGACATCGAATATTTAATTGAATTGAAGTTCGGATGGATTTGTGAGAGTGAACTCCAATGACACGAAAACGTATTAGTTTTAGTCAGATCGTTTATAAAAGCGCAAAAGTAGATCAAATTGTGCGTACCGCACAGCGTATCGCCAATTCAGGCATGCTGGTTCTAGTTACTGGCGAAGATGGAACGGGGAAAGAAACGCTTGCGCAGGCGATCCACTTTGCCAGCGACCGTTCTGCGGGGCGCATCGTCTCTGTCAATTGCGCGGCGCTGCCGGATACGCTGTTAGAGACCGAACTGTTTGGCCATGAGAAGGGCGCCTTCACCGGTGCGGTGTATTCCCGTAAAGGGAAATTAGAACAAGCCCAAGGCGGGACCCTGTTCTTAGATGAAATCGGTGAAATGAGCGCAACGACTCAAGCCAAACTGTTGCGCGTTTTGGAAGAAGAAGTGGCGGAACGAATCGGCGGAGGAGAACCCCTCCCCGTTGATGTACGAATTATTACCGCCTCCAACCAGAATTTATTATCAATGGTGAAGGACGGCAAATTCCGTCAGGACCTCTACTATCGGTTAAAAGAAGTCCATCTCGATATTCCACCCTTGCGGGAACGAAAAGAAGACATCCCCGTGTTGGTCGACCATTTTATTCGGGTATATAACAAGCAATATCACAAGACGATTTCCGGCATCTCTGATGCGGCGCTTCAATTTTTGATGCGTCACGATTGGCCGGGCAACGTACGTGAGTTGCACCATGTGATTAAATGCGCGGTCTTGATGAACGACGCCCAAGACATGATCTGGTTGGAGCATATCCCGCTAGACATTCATTTGGCTGAATCGGCCCGCAAATCAGACGATGCGTCTGAAACCAAGGCGGATGAGTTACTTGAAATTTTATCGCTGGATGAATCGGAAAAACGTCATATCTTGCGAATTCTCGAGTTTACGCGCTTCAATAAGAGCCAGGCTGCGAATATTTTGAAAATATCCCGGCCTACCCTGGACCGGAAAATCGAGAAGTATCAATTGCATAACATTAAAGTTCAAGAAAAAATGAATGCGTGACGCCTGAGGCGTTCAGGCCAAAGATCGCTTGACAGGCGGCTGCCCCTACGATACTTTCCAAGGTTGAGCGGTGGTACAGTCTCAAACGCTTATGCGCGTTCTCCATTAACGGTTCGTATGACTCGTGCGTTATTTTGTATAGGGAAACCACTAACAGACCAAAATATGGAGACGCATGAATAATGATGGAACCTAAAAAACTAACCCGATATGTGCTGTCAATCTCGCTGGGCGTGTTCTCGTTCGCCCCGCTAGATGCGCTTGCGCAATATAATAACTACAGCGGCGGCGGTTATAACCAATATAACCAATCCGGCATTGGTACGAATAACGGCAACGCCTCCCAATTCAACCGGGCGGGCGGCTATGGCGGTCAGGGCGGTCAATATGGCGGCCAGGGCGGCTACGGCGGTTCCAGCCAATATGGCGGAAGCAGCGGTTTTGGCGGGGGCAGTTCGTTCGGCGGCGGCGGATTTGGCGGCTCTAGCCGATCAGGCGGTTTTGGCAGTGGTGGTTCGAGCGGCTTTGGCGGTTCGAGCCGAAGCGGACGCAGCGGACGTAGCGGACGCTCAAGTCGAAACAATAGCTACGGCAATCAGGATTATGGAAATAGCAGTTATGGCAACCAGTCTGGCAACAGCCGCAGCCGTGGGCGAGGCCGCAACAGTCAAAATAATTCCGCCAATAACCCCTATGGCGGTCAATTTCAAAATCAAAATAACGACCCAAATAATATCGGACAGACTCAGTCGAGCCGTCCGGCAACCGCAAACGCTGGCGCAGCAGCCGGACAGGGCGGGGCGCCGCAAGGCGGCATTCAAATTCAAGGGACCACAGGCGGCGGCGTTCCAGGACAACCTGGCAAACCCCAACAGAAAAACCGTAAAGCGCAATCAACGGAAACACAGTTCCGTACGCGTGATTCGGCGATGTTATATTTGAAGCCGTCCCGTTCGGTGAGTGCGCCCAATGAGCCGGTTACCGTTGATGTCATGTTGTCAAACACCGCCCGGGTTGAATTTGACGAACTGCGTTTACAACTACGGTTTGACCCCTCAATTGTCAAAGTGGTCCAAGCGGGGGATGACGGCGAATGGGCGGACGCGAAAGCATTGCGCGTGGTCCCGACCGAAGATGAGCAAACACGGTTGGATGAAGCGAACAACCTCTCAGGCAAAAAAACAAAATTTATTTTAGACCCGGCAAATAATAAATATGAAGTTACGGCGAACGAAGTCAAAGCCAGCGAAGGCGTCATTGACTTCAAAGTAAACGCTGTTGATAAATCCGGCAGCGATACGGGAATCCTGGCCCGCTTCACTGCGATTCCCCAGCCGGGAAACGATATGGTCAGCATCGGGTTTCAGTTTGCGGACGTCTCTAGCACTAAGGTTGCGACGAAAGATTCATTACTTACCTATCTCCGCTTAGATGGAAAAGACCAGTTAGGCTCTTCGTATGACCCGGCGGACGGCGTGATTAGTTTGGAAGTCTCGATTCTTGATGGAGATGAGGACCTCTCCTCCCGCAATCAGATTACCCGCGCGGACCGCGAACGTCGCTTTGACGGCGAAGATGATGGAACCGGGATGGTGCAATTGCACTTGCTCAACCAGGAACCAGTCGTCGATGTTGGCGATACGGTTGAAGTGGATGTATATTTGCAAAACCCTGACAATGAAGAATTTGATTCGCTGAGTTTATTGGTTGCGTTTAATCCCCGGATTTTAGAACCCATTGACGGCGACGAAATCGCTTCAGGAATCAATCTGGATGAGTCGGAAGGCAAGGCGAAATTTTCGTTTGATTTCCCGTTGCTCAACTCCGTTGACTCTGAAAAAGGCTTAATTGATTTTCGTCGGCGAAGTTTAAATAAATCTGTTTCTCAGCAAGGGGTGGTCGCCACTGTGCGTTTTCGGGCCGTTCGCCCGACCAAAAAAACTACTTTCCGTATTTTAGTGAATGGCAAAGGCGAAGACCCGACGACAGGCGTCTTTTTCCGTGGACAAGACCGTTTAGGCGCCTCTATAGACCCGTTTGACGGTTTTACGACAACTTCGATCTCAGTACGTCCAACCATGGCGTATTTAAATAAACTGCGTAAAAGCAGCGGCAACGGTTGATCGCTAACCCTTCCTATCTCTAGGGAGTTTTGGTAGAATCGCCGACGGTCGCCGCCCCAAACTAAAAGGCAGCGAAGGCAGCGGGGAGCATGGCTAAAAATCCATTACTGGTTATTGATATCGGGCAAAATCGAGTCAAGGTTCTCGAACTTGCTCTTAGCGGGAAGTCCGGGGTTAAAATCGTTAAGTCCGGGTCTGAAACATTATCGTTAGACCCAAAAGCAGAACAAGCGGAAATTTATCAACGCATTCAAGAAACGCTTCCGCTGCTTCTGCAAAGCCTCGGCATCAAGCAAAAACGCGCCATCGTCAGTCTTCCAGGACGGGCCGCGTTTACGCGCCGCTTACAGGTTCCCGTGGTTCGCGGGCGTCAGTTAAATCGCATTATCCGCTATGAGGCCCGCCAGCATGTTCCCTTCCCGTTGGAAGAGATCAACATGGACTACGAGGTCGGCAAGCGCGATGAGCAGTCTGCTGAACTCGACATCAACCTCGTTGCTGTCCGAAAAGAGATTGCGGACGGGTATGTCCGCGTCCTGAAAAAATGCGGCATTCGCGCTGACTTGATCGAAGCCGCGCCTCTCTCCATCTATAACGCCTACGCCGCTACGCCTCACCGCGACCCCGAAGAAGTTACAGCGGTGGTTTCGATCGGCGCGTCCAGCACTGATATCGTCGTTGAACAAAACGGCAAGATGCAATTCATGCGCAGTGCACCAGTCGCAGGCGCATTTTTAACGGAATTGCTTGTCAAAAAATTTGATATTACCGCAGAACAAGCGGAAGAGTATAAATGCAAACAGGCCGACCAATACACCGGTTCGGATGTAATAACCGCCGAAGACGTTGCGGGCGTGTTAGAAGGCGGGTTTGAGCGCATCGTAACCGAAGTACAGCGCTCGTTCGATTTTTACGTCAGCCAGCCTGACGCGATGCCGGTGACCCGCGTATTTGTGTGCGGCGGCACTGTCAACATGGACGGCGTGGGCGAATTTTTAGAAGACCGCCTGGGCGTTCCCGTCTCTCAGTTGGATACGAGTGAAATTGAAGGCATCGAAGCCAGCCCTGAGAATGCGGGTGCGCTGAATAATGAAGCGGCCTTGGCAGGCATGGCGGTCCGTGTTGGAGGGCGCGCCGCTTGTGCGCTGAGTTTTGCTCCAGCATCGGTAAAGCAGCGTCTTGAACTCGAACGGCGTACGCCGATTCTTTCCGTGATGGGCGTTATTTTAGTCGTCATGCTCGCAGGCGCGGTTTTCGCCTTGAATACCTGGGTCGAAAAACAAGCCCAAGCGGTTGAGCAGATGCAGCAAATTATCAGCCCGGGCGATCTGGCCAACCCTGAATTAAAAAAACAACGCGAAATACAAGATAAATATAACAACCGCTATTCGCGCATCTTCCAGGTTGCGAGTAAGCGCGGCGTTTTGAGCCGCATTTACCTCGAAGTTCAGGAAATGCTCCCTCAGGATATTTGGCTTGATTCCATCGACGTGAAAAGCGACCGCCTGACCATTGAAGGCCGCGCGTTGAACGATATGAAAATCGCCGCGTATATCCAAAACCTTTCGTTGTCGCCGTTTTTTGACAACGAGACTGTTTTACTTGAAAACGCGGTGTATTCATCTGATTCAAGCGGCGACTCGTCGCAGGTTGAATTCACCATTCAAATTGTCGCGTTTAATGATCCAACGGATGCTGAAATCAAGTTTATTGATGAACTTCGCAGCCGGATGGCGGACAGCACGATTGTGGCCATTCGGATTATCCGGCCTGAAAATTCAGCGCCGGACGCTGATGCGTCTCTGTTGGTTGGTTTGTATCAAACCGAATTTTCTGACGACAAGAGCCGCTTGGCCCTGTTCAATAAAATTGACAAGGCATTAGCCGCTGCTCAGTTCGACGTCGTCAAAACGATTGAACTGCGCATGCACGGCGGCAAGAACGATGAACGCGAACGCATGATTATTACCCGCGACAAACTCGCGAACTTTGGGGAAGGCAGCCTTGGCCCCGAAGAGTTTAAGCAAACATTTACGTTGGTTACGCCTTCACCCAGCCCGACCCCTTCGCCAACGCCGACGCCAGACCTCGAAGACGGCGACAGCAGCGGCGGTATGTACGGCGGTATGATGTACGGCGGCATGATGGGCATGGGCGGTATGGGCATGGGAATGATGGGTCAGTAAACCGGCGGTCGATACTCGCAAAATCGCGGATTGAGAATGAGGTGCTCCATTGGCTGGTAAGAAAAAGTTAAAAATTGATAAAGAGGCGCTGCTGGAATTTGCGGCCAAAAAGAAAGACCAACTCTTTCTTGGGGTGCTGGTTCTTGCATTACTCGGCGGCGGTTACTACATCTATACGCAAACCTCGATGTCGGTCAGTCAAATTATCGACACCGCGAAGGAGGGCGGCCCTGGCGGGGGCGCTACTGCTGGCGGTTCAGACATCGTCAATCCTGAAGAACTGGTCACCTTGCTGACCGCAAAGCGCTCTAAGGCAATGTATCAGGTCGAGCGTAACCCCTTCGGTTCGCCCGAAGAGCAATTGCGCATGCGGCAAGAAGTCGATGCATCCTATCAGCGCGGCGTGGACTTGTTTAATAATGGGCGTTATCAAGAAGCCATCGAACAATTCGACCGTGTCATTCAGCTTGATGTGACCGAGACGCGTATCAACTATCCCGTTCTTCCGTCTGAATATAAGCGCCGCGCCATGCAAGAAAATGCGCGCAGCAACTTAGATTCGATATTGACCAGCGCTCAAAATGACATCAACGAAGGCGACCGCCTCGCGCAAGGCAATCAAACCGAAAAAGCCATTGAAATGTATAACAGCGCCAGTTCAAATTTGGCTTCAGTGATTGACTCTGACCCAGAAGGCGCAGTGATCGGCGTTGAGAACCTTACCAAGGTCAAAACGCTGGAACAACAAGCGTTTAAAAAGTTCATTGGCCTTCGAGGAAAATCTCTCCTTGATGATATCAAGAACGAAACCGCTCTCTCCCGCCAAGTCGTGAACGGGCAAGATTTTATCGCCATGATGAAGGCGGCGATTTCCTTACAGCGATTGCAAGTTGAAATTCAACAAATTGACCCAAACGCCGAACTGGTCAACCGGACTTCGCGTACGCAGGTCAATGCGCTGACGACGCAGTTACAAAAGAAAATCCAAGACAATACCGCAATGTTGGTTAATCAGGCTGTTCAGCAGTTCCAGCAGGCGATCCAAGCGTCTGATTTGGTCAAATCCCGTGAAGCATTAGCGATTCTCGTACAGGCGCGTCAGTTGAACCCGAAAGACGAGCAATTGACTGAAAATTTAAAAACTTTTGTCGCGCAGCGCGCCGATCTGGTGATTCAATCAGCGCAAGATTTTGCCGTCAAACAACGCGATATCGTTGCGAAAGGCGATTACGCAAACTTTGATATCAACAACCGCGATTTGTTTATTGTTGAATTAAATGGCTTACTTGAGCGTAGCGCCAATTTAGATGAAACCAAGCGCGGTGAAGTTTTAAGTGCGCTTAACGTATTGAAACAACTGAAATTGCCGCCAGCGTTGACGCAGAAATATGAAATTCGCAGCGTTGAGTCAATGGGCAACAGTTTCAAAGTGATCGTAGTGGATAAAACCAGTTCCTCTTCTAAGCCGAGGACGCTGATTTTACGTGAAGGCAGGCCTGACACCAGCACCAAGATTCAACTCAAGCAAGTTGACACTCAAGAGGGGTTTGTTATACTCTCGAGGCCTGATTATATGGACGCGAAAGTCCCTCTGTCGAAAACAAACTAAGGGCCGTATTTTTTTGATTTTCGCGTGAATGCTGTTTGTCCCTCTTTAACTTTTAGGGAATCTTTGCTGCAATGATCGAGTGACGCGCCTTATCGCTAGGCGTAAGACTGCTCTTACGTTTGGTTTGCGTTTGCTACGATACGATGAATTGAATTCTTTGGGAGCCTGTCTCCCATTCTGAATAGTGAAACAGCCGGGAATCCGGTATATGAATAAGGAGTTACCTAGAATGATTTGCAACTTGCGTCGGGTTCGTTTCCCCTTCTTGCATATCACGCAATGTCTTGCCATTGGGGCGTTGGCGGCGTTTTGCGCCGTAAATGCAACGGCAGGCATTCAACCGGCTGCCTTCGCGTCGTTACTCGCAGGCAAAACCGAAGTCGAACAGGCAACCGTCAAACACCAAACGAATTACCTGTATTCGTTAGCGCGCAACCACATACGCGCCGGTGATGTCGAAAAAGGCAAAGCCTTGTTGCAACAAGCGCTTACGTTGGATCCTCAACACGCCAAAGCTAAACAGGAACTGCAACATTTGATTGACTCGGGCGTTTCGTCGGCTCCTTCGGCGATGCTCGCTGCCAATACAGCCAATTCGGGCGCCATGTCGGCGGCGGAACTGGTCGATTTGGCGAAATCGATGATGCAAGACAAAGATTACGCCGGCGCTCAGTCCGCGTTGGAATCTGCGTTGAAAAATGCCGAGAACGAAAAGCAAAAATCGGTGATTCGCGCTTATTTGATCGAAATTGGTAAAGAGCGGGAACGCGTTGACCAATTGCATCAGCAGGTCCTTGATTTCAATCTGACGCAGTTTGAAAAACAACTGCAAAAAGCCACTCTCTATATGGAGAACGGTCAACTCGACGAAGCGCAACGCGAATTAATGCGTGCGCAGCAAATGGCGCCGGACGATAAGCGCGTTAGTCGTATGATGGCGCAATTAGACCGCCGTCAGGCCGAAATCACAGGTAAAGAAACGGCTGCGGCGAAAAGTTCGATGCAAGTGAGCGCGAACGTTCAAGTTCAAGCCGCCGATGTTCTCTTCCAAGAAGGAAAAGAACTCTACCGTCAGGGGATGCTTATCGAAGCCACCCAAAAATGGGCGGAGGCGCTTCAGTCTTTCCCTGAACATCAACAAGCGCAAACCTACTTAAACAATACCCGCTCGGAATATGAACAAGCCATCTCTGCGCGCAAAGCCTCAGAAGAAGCGGCAGCGGAAGACGGCGAATTTGAAGCGAAATTGGATGAAGAAATTCTCCAGTATTCGTCTTCCGGCGGTCGCGTTGACGTAAAAGAAGTCATCAGCTTCTTGAGCAACCTCAGCGGCTTGAACGCCGTGGTGGACGAAAACGTCGAAGGCAACGTCGCATTTGACGTCAAAAATAGCACCGTTCGCCAAGTCTTGAATCTTCTACAGAAACAATATGGTTTTGTGTGGAATCGCGAAGGCGACACCATCTTTGTCGAGCGGGGATTTGAAACACGAATCTTCCCGTTGGATGAAATCCAGTTCAAAACGCTCGAAGCGGTTTTGAACGATCCCAGCGTCTTGGAAGATTCAAGCCGCAATCTTCGCACGATTCTTTACGGCCCGACGGAAGAATTTAACGTCCTCGGCAAGCAACTCTTCTTGAACCGTGTGACTCAGTCGTTGGTTGTGACCGATACGCGCGATAATCTTCGTATGGTCGAAGCCTTCTTGAAAAACGTACCGAATATCACTGGCGACAAAAAGCCGTTGGTGACCAAAGTCTACCAGGTAGATCGGGCCATTGCGAAAGACATCTATGAATTGATTCGCTTGGCGCTCTTTGGCGACCAAGGCGCTTACGATGTGGCTGACAAGCGTCGTCAGTTGTTCTTGGAACCAAATTCCAGCAGCCTGATCGTGATTGATTATACCGATAACATTCAAACGGTCGAAGATATTTTGGCCGATCAAACCATCATCAGCCGCCTCGAAGACGATCAACTCGAAGCAAAAGAGTTTCCTTTGACGGATGTTGACGATGTTGAAGACACGCCGGAAGCGTATACCCGCCGTGAAATGTTCGTCAGTAAGATTTATGAAATCGTCAATCAAATGCTGGTCGGAAAAGAAGGCGTTGAGAAATATCGCCTTTCCGGCCGCAAAATCTTCACCGATGCAACCCGCGGCACCATCACAGTTGTTGATACGCCGGACAACATCCGCCGCGTTGAAGCCTACTTGAATAGCGTACGCGGTGAAACGACCCAAGACATCATTATTGAGTCGTTCCCAATCAAACACGTTAACGTATTTGAAATTGCTGACGCGCTTGCTTACTTGTTCTTCGATGCGCAACAGTCCACACGAAATATGTTCTTGAGCCAAAACGGCTTCCAGTCACTTGGGACGGATGAAACGGGTGATACCTCCGCGAGTCTCGACAACCTCTTTGAAGAAACCAGCCGGACCCGCTTTAACTTGTCAGGCGGCGGCGGCGGCGGAACAGACTTGCTGCAATTCTTCTCGATTCGTCTCTGGCCAGATATCAATACAAACAGCATCGTGATTCTGACGCCGGACCAGGAAGTCATTGACTTAGTCGTCCGCGTTATCAATACCTTTGATAAGCCGCAGAAGATGGTCGAACTTGAAACACGCGTTGTGTCTGTCTCATTGACTGACTTACGCTCAATCAACTTTGACTGGTTGTTGACCAATCCGTTCCGCGGTGATTTTGATTTCAACCCAGACAATTTTGAAAGCGACGCCAGTTTGATTGAAGGTTCGGTTTCCGATCAAGATTTACCGCCCGGCGTTCAGTTTAGTTTGCATACGCTTGGTGAATCTCGTATAGACTTCATTATGAACTTGCTCGAAACCACCAATAGTTTGAATACATTGGCGGCCCCGAAAATTCTTTCAATCCCGAACCCGATTGATCCGCCGCGAATCTTCGTCGGTACGCAAATTCCCTTCGCGGAAGACGCCGACTTTGAAGATCAAGGCGATGATGACCCGACCAACAACCGTTTGACGGTCGACTTCCAACGCGCCTTTGCTGGTACGATGTTGGCGTTCATGCCCTTCATCCTCAACGATGGCCACATCTACGTTGAAATGGCGCCGCAGATCATTGAAGCCGGTGAGCGCTTGCCACTGACGTTGACGGGTGAATCGTCCGGTCAAGAAGTACCGAACATTGGCCCTCTGCTTCTCAATCAGAAATTTATCCAAACCAGCGTTCGTTTGAAAGACGGTAGCACGGTGGTGTTGGGTGGTTTGATTGACGAAAAAGAAAACGAGCAATTAAACAAGATTCCGTTCTTGTCAAAGATTCCGTTCTTGGGCAACTTCTTCACAGACCGCTTGGTCGAGAAGGTGAAGACCTCAACGCTGATCTTTGTTACGGCTCGTATTGTCGAACCGGATCTCTAGAGAGACGTTCAAACGCTAAAACGAAACGCCCTGGTAATTTTCCAGGGCGTTTTTTTTGACGCTTTTTCGTAAATTCTTGATCTTTCGATTTTTCAGGCATGGGTACAACTCTGCTCGCTTCAGTGCGGGCTTTCAAGCCCTTATGCACAGGCGCTCGAAGAGTTTCACCCATGCCTGATTGGTTTGTCAATTTGTGAAATGCCGGAGCCTGTTTCCGAATCAACATTATGACCATCATGACCATCCATCAATGTAATTACTCACTTACCGGATGAACCAAAATTATGTTTACTCGTGATTTTTAGCAGGGGCAATGTGAAGAATACAAATAGGGAAAATCATAGGGGAAAATCAGGAAAGAAGTTTTAGAAGGTCTTTCAACTCGCTCTTGATCTCTTGGATGAGTTCTGGCGAATTGGGGTTTCCATTCGATTGAGCAGGCTCGTTGTTTTCGGATGGAGCAGCGGTTTCATTTGTCGGCGCTGGTTCTTTTGCCGCTTCGCGTTCTTGGCGCACAGCTTGAACCCCGGTGCGAAGTTTGCGTTCCGCGCCGTCTAAGGTATAGCCTTCTTGATAAAGAAGGTGCACGATCTCAAACAAAAGTTCGAGGTCGTTACGCGTATACTTCCGTTGATTGCCGCCGACGCGCTTTGGATTTAACCGTGTGAATTTGGTTTCCCAATAGCGCAAAACATGCGGTTCAACACCGGTATACTCGCTCACCTCGCTGATCGAATAATAAATTTTATTCGGTATTTCATCGAGGCTCAAAGTGTTGGGTTTAGTTCGAGTGTTCATGTCTCTTATAACTGTCTGAATACTATAATGATATATGTGCTAAGGTCAAGGACGTTTTTAATAATGGAAACAAATCATTTGTATAGAATTGGCGTCTTTCGAGTTGAATAATGGTGTAAGATGAACTACTTTAAGTAAAGACAAACCAAGTTGTTTTCCGCCCTTAACTATCATCGGCTTGTTTTTGGGCGGCTTGAATTTGGTTTTGAAGATTTCAATCATTTCATCTCTTTATAGATACATTCAGTGTCTCAGAAACCATTCTAATTGATAGGGCCCAAATGATGACGATTGAGAAATTTGTCAAATCAGAAGCGGATTTAAAATCTCTTGCAAATCATTTGAGCCAAATGGCGCAGCGAGAACCCCTGGCGGTATTTCGCTATAAGCAAACCGTGTATGACATCTGTTTTGCCGACCGCGGGCGCAAGAATATCAACCAGTTTTCTTTGACCTCCACTTATAATGTCGAAAATATTGCGGAACAAGTCTTTTCAACGGTTCGCGGCGAAGAGTTATTTCCACAAAATATCAACGAGTTTGAATTATGGCGCGAGCGTACTGAGACCCATTATGTGTTTTCTTCAAAGGGCGCTGCGTTGCCGACGGAGACCTATGTTGATTGCCGTCCGATCCCAACTAATTATGACCGCTGGGATGATGACCTAACCGCATTTACGGCTGAGTATAAAGACGAGCGCATCACGCGTGAATTCGGCGTTGAACAGCGTATCGTCGTCAATTCGGCGGGCGGGGTGATTATTGAGTCAAAGCCGTTTTTGAATGTGTATTACCGCCAAGGGTATGAGCCGCACATGGTGACGCGTACGCTTGGCGCCTATGTTTCGTCAAACGAAGATGTAGACCGCATGACGGGCCTGATTGACCTGATGCCCGATCCGACGCCGGATGGACGCATTCGCAAATCGACGTCGTTCACGGACGCGTTTGCGCGGCTTCACGCCGTCTCGCGCGATATCGCTTACCCCTCATTAGATGAAGCAGGCATGTCAGGGTGTTTGACCCATGATGTGATTATGCTCAGTGGAGTGTCCGCCCACGAAATATTCGGTCATCAGTTTGAGGAGCCAATTCATCCCATCCCGGTCGGACATCAATCATTGTTTCCCATTGGCAAAAACGTCCAGAATGAAAACCTGATTCTATGCGACAACCCGCTGCAAACCGTGAACGGCCTCGAAGTCATCGGGTCGTATCGTTACGATAGTTATGGGCGCCCGGCGAAAACGATCACTCATATCGATAACTCAACGGTGGTTCAACACCTCGGCGGAGAATACATCGACAAAAAGAACCTCAAAAAATTTTTGGGCGTCGATGAGAGCAAGTCGATCGGCTCCTCTCGACAGGGAGACGACGGACAGTTTCCCCAACCGCGCATGTCGTGCACGGTGTTGCGAGGCCGCGAGACGGTTGACGTTGACTGGGGCGGAAAAGTCTTGATGGCGCCATTTAACGGGTATGTGTTAGACGGAAACTTTTTCAAAATTATGGCGTCAGAATGTTATGTGCTTGACGGCAATGGCGAGCCTAAACGCCTTGGGCCGTTAGAAGGCAGCCGCGCCATTTATGACGCCATCATTGGAATGCATATTCTGCCCGGTCAGTCTTATCACACTGGTTCGTGTTTTAAACCCGGCGCGTTGGATGAAAATCTCGACTCAGAGGTCGCTGTCTCATTTCTCGCAAACCACCAATTGTGGGAACACCTGACCCTGCGCTCCATGTAAGCGTATTGATGGGCTGCCTGTAGAAATTCCCGCCTACGGTTGCTACTGTAGAGTTCTATTGTGGACTGTTACTTTCGGAGGAATACCATGACTGCTGTGCGTTTTTGGCTGCTCCCGTTTCTGTTTGTATTGACGGCAAATGCAGAGGTTCGGATGGAACCTTGGAACGCCGAAACGGTCCGCGCCGGGCTTGAGCGCGAAGAGGCCTATCACCCCTATCCAACCTATCAGCAGCGCGAGGCGTGGGAGCGTTGGCGCGAGATGGATGTATTCGCGGACGACTATGCGCAAATCCTTGAAGACGCCGCAAAATTGGCCCGCCAAGACCCGCCCTTTTTACGCGCAAGCGACTATCTCGATTATCAGCGCACCGGGCGGCGCACTCTCTATCAGAATATTTTATCGCAACGCCATCGCTTTCTCGCTACGTTGGCGCTGGCTGAATGTTTGCAAGGCGAAGGCAAGTTCCTCGATCCACTGATCGACATTTTATGGGCGTATTGTGAAGAGAGCGACTGGTCGCTGCCTGCGCATACCGACGGATTAGTGAATTTTGACAACCCTCCAATCGATTTGCGCGCAACTGTGACCGCCGCTGAGATGGCGTTTTATGCGTATATATTTGGCGATGCGTTGCCTGAGCGGGTGCAAATGCGCATCCGCTTTGAGTTGGAGCGCCGCATTTTTTCGCCGTATGAAAAACAGGATGATTTTTTCTGGTTAACCAGTACGCATAATTGGAACTCCGTTTGTAATGGCAATATCGTTACGGCGGCGCTGTATCAGATCGACGACGCTGACCGTTTGGCGCGCATCGTGACCAAGGCGCAGAACGCCATGACGCATTATCTGAACGGCTTTGGCAAAGACGGCGGCACCGCTGAGGGACTTGGCTATTGGAGTTATGGTTTTAGTTATTATGTAGAAGCGGGCAAAGCGTTGCGTAACTACAGCAACGGGCGCCTTGATTTGTTTGCGCCGCCCATCGTACGGGATGTCGCTTTGTTGCCGATGCGGGTCGAACTGTCGCCCATGAAGTATCCCAGTTTCTCAGACGGCGGCGACCGCTACCGCTTTTCAGCGCCCTTGTTGTCATATCTGGCGGATGTGTATCAGAGTGAAGCATTGCGCACATTCGCGGCGCGATACCGAGATGAAAACCTCTCCGTCTCGAGCGTAGACGGCCTGGTTAAGATGATGGTCGATACCGACCTGCCAGAGCCTAGCGACAGCGTCCACTATGAGCCGTTTACCTTTTTGAGCGGCATCCAGTGGATGATTTCGCGCGTTGATCCGCAAGACCCGATGGGGCTTGTGGTCGCCGCGAAGGGCGGACGCAACAATGAGCCGCACAACCATAATGACGTCGGTTCGTTCATTGTTCATTACAAAGGCGAGTCGATATTGACAGACCTGGGCGCGGCGGTGTACGACCGCGGCTTTTTCAGCAGCAAGCGCTATGAATATTGGGCGGCGCGTTCGCTGGGGCACCCTGTTCCGTTGGTGAATGGCAAAGAGCAACGCGACGGAGGAGGAACCGAAGCCGTTGCGGCAGCGACGCATGATGTTGGCGTTGATGTGCTGCAGTCTGACATCACCTCCGCCTATCCAGCCGAAGCCGGGTTGAAGCAATTGGTGCGGACGGTGAAGGTGCTTCGAGACGGCAAGGGCGTGGTCGAAGTGATAGACCAGGCCGAGTTCAATGAGAAACCTGAATCATTTGAAACCGCTTTGATGACCTATGCGGAGGTCGAGCGGGTCGATAAGACGACCTTGGTGGTGCGTGGAACGCAAGGCGCGTTGCGGGTGCAGGTGTTGACCGAAGGCGCTGCGATCCATATTGATGAACATGACGCCCGCGAGTCGAAATTGCGCGTGGGCAGCGACCGGCCTATGTTTCGGCGAATCGCGATTCGCGCTATGGACGCGCAAGCGCAAACGCAACTACACTATCGCATTGAGCCAATGGATTAACGCCAATCTAAATTGAAATAACGGAATAACGATGAATGATGAACAACGAGTAACCTTGATTCCACCCGAACAAGAAGAACACCGGGTGTATCACCAAACCGTGGTGGTGCAGAACCAAGGTTCGTTTCTGTTTCCAATAATTACGTTGTTGTTTACGCTTTTTATGCCGCCGATCGGGATCATTCTAAATTTGATCGGCCTTATAACAGGCCCGAATCGCGGTTGCTTTTTGGCGATGATTATTTTTCTGGTTATTCCAGGGTTAATCTTGTCATTCTTTCTGTTGAGTTTATTTGGCTTTACCGCGTTTCTATCTTCATTTTGACCCCAACCAGCATTGCCGGACTGTGCTCCAACGCGGGATGAAGCGTGGCGTGGTCCGGCAATATTCAACATACTCGTCTCCCCAGCGCTCGGTTAACTCGCGTTCTTCAAAAATCACGATCAAATATATCAGCCCCCAACATATCAACGTACACGCATACGCCGCCGGATAGTTTGCGACGAATGACGCCGCTAGTCCAAACAGACAAAATTCCAGATAGCGCGGGTGGCGAATCAGGCGGTAGATTCCATTGCGAACCAGTTCCGCCTGGTGATTGCGGGGATCAAGTTCTGGCAGGCCGGAAAGCGTCTTGATGGGAAAATAGCGCTGCCGGATCAACACAATAACGACCGAGGCGAGGAAAACACAGACGCCCAGCAGGGTTGTATCAAAGCGATAGCCCCAATCCCATTGCAACAACGTCGGACAAAGCGCAAACAAACCAACCATTAATGGCGTCATCATTGAGAAGACGAAGGTATATATCAGGGCGGGCCGAAACCGGCGCCAGAAATGAATGAACGGATGGACGATGAGCCAAAACGCCATCGCAGTTGGGAACAATGAAATGATGAATGCGGCCAAACTATAGCGAAATAAATCCACGTTGTGTTCCTAGATTGATCTTTCATTTATTATACATGAAGAATTGATTTGCAGCGGGTAAGGGAAATTCTGGGTAGGGTGGGCTGCTTCGCGAGCCCACCCTACCGTGCTAGATACAACACAATAGGTGGCGAGGCAGCCCCTCACCCCAGCCCTCTCCCAGCGGGAGAGGGAGTAAAAAAGCACTCACATTACCGGATACAACTCGCTGGGCGTACGCGCGTTGGCCAAATGGTTGCGGATTTGCTCCATGATTTCTGGATGCTGGTCGGCGATGTTGTGTTCTTCGCCGATATCGTTTTTTAAATTGTATAACTCAATCGGATTTTTGATCGAATCTTTGCGCACCGCTTTCCAATCGCCCATGCGCAATGCTTGATGAAATCCGCGCTCGTGAAATTCCCAATAGAGATAGTCATGGCTGCGCTGTTGTTCTCCCTTCAACGCATTCACCATTGAGATGCCGTCGATGTTGCCGGGGATGTTTCCGCCCGCGAGTTCAGCGGCGGTGGGCAGGAAATCCCAAAACGCCCAGGGTTGGTCGCTCTCAGAACCGGCTTCGATCTTGCCGGGCCAGCGGGCAATCATGGGGACGCGAATGCCGCCGTCGTGCATCGAACGCTTGATGCCGCGCAGCGGGCCGTTGCTGTCGAAAAAGTCGGGGTCGGCGCCGCCTTCGCGGTGAGGGCCATTGTCGCTGGTGAAGAAGACGATGGTGTTGTCGTCGATGCCGAGCTCTTTGAGTTGCGCGAACAACTTGCCAACGTCGCGGTCCATGCGGGTAATCATCGCGGCGTGGTTTTTTGACATCTGAGGCCAATCTTTGTCGCGATACGGTTCTGTTGATGGGACCGGCATTCCATTCTCGCGGCCTTCATTGAATGCGTGGGGGATGGTATACGCCAAGTATAAAAAGAACGGGTCATCTTTATTTTCGCGGACAAACGAAAGCGCGTCGTCGGTGAAGGCGTCGTGCGAGTAGGTCCAGCGTTCAAAAAAGTCGCGCTCTTGATTGCGCCATAAAAAGTCGGGGTAATAGTTGTGGGCGCGGTGTTGGTTCAGGTATCCATAAAAATAATCAAAGCCCTGTCGGTTGGGGACGCCGCTGGTGTCGGGTTCGCCGATGCCCCATTTGCCGACCAGCCCTGTTTTGTAACCGTTTTGTTTGAGTATTTCCGCAACGGTCACGTCTTCGGGCAACAGCGGATGGCGCTTGTTGCCGCGCACCCGGCAATGGCCGGTGTGGTAGCCCGTCATCAGGCAGCAGCGCGAGGGCGCGCACACAGTCGAACCTGCGTAAACGTCAGTGAAGCGCATTCCTTCAGCGGCCATGCGGTCGATGTTCGGCGTTTGGATGGTTTTTTGTCCGTAGCAACCGAGGTCGCCGTAACCCAGATCATCAACCATAATGAAGATGATGTTCGGTTTGTCGTTTTGTGCGGATACGGGCTGCGCACCGGTAAATGAGAGGCCTGAGGCTGCGCCCAATGCTCCCGCTGATGTGTTTTGGATAAACCGCCGCCGATTTAGATTGCTCATGTCTCCGCCTCCTAAAGACGATTTCAATATGATTAGAACATTGCGTTTCGCTATCTTACCATGCAGAGAAAATGCTTGGCTACAGCCGTGGGCTTTTCCGTCCGGGCTATTTGCATCCGTCTGAATCGCTGTCAGAATGAACCATGCTTTTCCATTATTCAAACGAGAGATGAAATGAAACAGGTCCAGTACATCGTCTTTTTTTGCCTATTGATTTTTATGGTTGTTACTTCGGTTGTCGGCACGGCGACGGTCGGGTTTGCTTTTTTAGAGTGGCGGGCAACGCCCATTGAGAAAGAAGTAAAACTCGACGCATCAAAAGTCGATCTGGCGCCGGAGCTGGTTCCCTACGTCATGTTCGGTTCGCCAAAAAATACAACATGGCATGAAGTGTTCATGCCTGCGTATGAGGGCGACGAGAACCCGCCGACCATTGCGCTCAATGAACACCGCTTTCGCTATGGGGCGCTTGATCTCGCCAAGCCGGACGACGAGCGCAGAATTTTTATGTTGGGCGGCTCTGTTGTGTTCTATGGGCATACCAACGAAACCACCATTGCGGGCTATTTGGAAGAAAAACTCAATTCACAAAACAACCAGGCAACTCACGTCGTCAACGCCGGCGTGACCGGGTATATCTCCGAGCAGGAACTGGTATTGCTGACGACGAAGATTTTGGATTTCAGCCCTGACGCGGTGATTGTGTTTGACGGCTTCAATGATTTTTTGATGCCGACCTCGTATGGGTTAGAACTCGGCCAACCGTTTAAGTTCGATACCTTAGAACTGGCGTGGTATGAGTCGAAAGACATGCTGCGGCGGCTTGCGGCGCAGCCCTTTCACCGGCACATGCTGGCGGGGTCTCACTTCATGCGTCGCTTTTCGCCTCACTGGTCGTACGTACGCTTCTTGCGCGATGATGAAATAGACAAAGAGAAGAATATGCAACCGCCGCAACCTTTAGCGATGGCGGAGCATTTAATGAACAACTGGCGCAAAATGGCGAAGCAACTCGAAGCGTATCGCATCGGCGGTTTATTTATTTTACAGCCGTTTAGTATGTCAGACAGCGGCGACTATGACGTACAGTATGGCGCCGTTGAAGCGGCGCTGCCGCAGCTCAACGCCGATTTTGCGCACTGCCAGCCAGCGATACAATTTAAATCCTATCGCAATGTAATGGCTGAAAAGAAAGCGTTGTTTTATGACGTCGTTCATACCTACGACGAAGGCAACCGCTATTACGCCGAGCTGATGGCGCGCGATCTGAGATTGCAATAACACGCTGCCTTATTTTTTCAACGCAGCCGTCTAAGTCAGAGTTAGGATCGTCGCGAGAAGGGTCTTGTTTTTAGGCCCATCCAGTAAGTGAGTCCTTACATTGATGGATGGCCGTTATTTTGATTACGAGAATGAATTCCAGCATATCAAAAATAGACAAACCTATTCAGGCAACCACTATAAATACTCGATTTGATACCCTGCTGCTTGCGGCGGGGTTTTTCATTCCCGCTTCTAATCCGCGCTATTTTGTCAAATGCTCTCTCTCGATTTTAGAAACGACTCTCAAATTGAGAGAGTGGATTCCAGCAATTTGTATCAAGTCGCCTTTTGAAATGACGATATCTAATTATGAACAAAATGAGTATTTGGTCTTTTATTTGCAACAATTAGTTACAGGATTAGGGTTGAATAAGCGACAGAGGAGAGGCGACATGCAATTAGATTTCTTTAACAACTCCAGCTATAGTATCGAGATTTTCATTTATACGCTGCTCGCAATTAGCGTGGTGATCGCCGCTACGGTGTATGGCAACAACAAGTACCAATGGTTTCAAAAGATCAGCCGCTTTCGCGATGAGATGCACTCGCTGCAATTGGGCGCTGCCGATGAGGCGCTGCTGAGCGACCTGGTGCGCCGCTACATGATGAAAGAACCTAGTGAAGCGCTGGCGTCGCTGCCGCTGTTTGATGAACTCGCCCAAAAAGAAATCCAGCGAGTGTTATCCAGCCCCGGTTCGAGTGAAGCCAAAGAAGACTTTGTCAAACGTATTTATGAAATTCGCCAAAAAGCGTTTTTCCCGGAATGGGTTACAAATTAATCCAAGAAAAATTTCCCACTCGGCGCTGGAATCACAGAGATGCCCACTGTTGTTCCGGCGCGTCCCCCTTCTAGAGCACGAATAACAATTCAAACATCCATACGCCATTTTCTAAATTCTAATCGTCAACGTTGTTGTTTACATTACTTCGACTTCTACGCGGGGAACGGATGTAATGGAGAGCGCATGTTTTACGCCGTTGTAGATTGTCGGCGCATTCGCATCATGTTGAATGCTGAATGATACGCCTTGCGCGCTGACGTCAATTGAACGTAGCGGCGAACCGGAACGTGCAAATAGCAGGGTGCGGATTCGTGGGCGCAGTTTTTTTACCATTGATAAAGCGGTCGCGTTGTGAAACGCCGGGTAGGTTTCGTCATAAATGAGTAAGTCGCAGTTTTTCGCGACTGCATCTGCGATGGCTTCGCCTGGGTCGTCTTGGTGAAACAGCGAGGCGCCGTGGGGGGTGAGCGACGCAAGGATCCGCGATAACAAGACCGCGTCTTGCGTCATAATATAAATCTTCTTGCCGTAAAGTACGCCTTTAGGATTCATCTTTTTTCTTTCCTGTGTTGTTACACATTTCTGTCGGGCGCTTCTTCTATTAAAACAGTATCACAACGTGTAGAGGTTCGTCTTGTTATTCGCCCTTTTGCTTGTTCAATTTAATTATATCGCGCATGATATGCAGATGCCTAATTCGGTTTGATTCTTACAGTTGATTGTCAATTTGATAAATTTGATTGTTGGCGAGACACTTCAACGATAGCAAGCGTATACTATGAGCAGCGTCGCCGGAGTTATTTTGAACCATGATTGAAAACGGTGAAACGTATGGATGCCGTAAAAGAAAATCCCTTACTTGATATCGCCCGGCGTTTGCGTTTGCGCATTCAATTGAATGAGACCGTGACCGATGCGCTTGATGAGTTCTCGGGGAAAATTCGTACGAACGCCGGATGGTTTGATAAGCCGGATGAAGTGCAGAATTTTATTCATAAATTCCGCGACTATCTTCAGTCTTACTCATTAATCATTCAAAAAATCTTAAAACAAATTGAAGATGAAATTACAGAAGACCACATCCATTCGCTGCGAAACATCTCCAACCGCAATGATGTGGAACTGCAGCGCTGTTTTCAGTTTCAACGGTTTGCGATTGCGCGCGGCGCGAATGAAACGCAGGCGGAACCGATCTTGCAAAAGATATATACGACGATACGCGACCGCATCGAAACCGATAAAGACTTGGGTGCGCTGATCGCTGATATGCTGCGCTTCGTACAAGCCCAAACCGAGCATGATGCGCCTGAACAAACCGTCCACGACGGGCCGCATGGGCCCCGAATGGCGCTTCGCAGCAAAGATGTAGAGGATGAGTCGACGGGAGAGAAAGCCTACAAGTTAATCATCACTTTTTTCATTGCGACAAACCTCGGACGAATCATCGCATTAAGCGCATTTATCTGTATTGGGATTTCTTTTGCCATGAACTACACCCAGAAAGGCCCTGGAATGATTGACGCCATTTCTAACTCGGATTTTGAAAAAGAAGCAGCGGAATTGGATGGCCCGAAAAAACCTAATTTGAGTGAAGACAGTCTGTTAGAAATGGTTCCTGTGTCAAAAGATATAATCTCGCCTACAAAAGAACAGAAGGCTCCCCGAGAACCTTAGTCGCTAATTACCCATACTTTATTAACTTTATAAAGTATAAACTCAATAAAGTGAGTCGGTTATTTGATGTATTCCTGTTGAATCCCCATATCACGTCGAGTATCATTCCAGTATGTTATTTTATGGGGAGTGAACAACATCAATGCTATATGCAACAGACTCCACACGAGACCTCGTATTTATTACGGTCACCTTGGAAGCAAGTGCGGATGATCCCGTATTCAATGCGTTTCATCAACTTGCCAACTACCTGAACAGCCGCAACGCGGTGTTATTGCAAGAGCGTATCTTTGCATCCACCAGCGAATTTGCGCGAATCCAGGCCCAACGCGCCAAGGCGTTTGAAGGGCTGGGCGATGCAGTCGCGGTTGAGCCGACTTATATTGACGGCGCTGATTGCGAAGGCGCTCCTCTGGCGGGCATTCATGCGTTGGCAACTTGTCCGAAGTCGGATAAAGACGCGCCGCTGGTCATGCATGAAGGCCGGGCGATTGGGCGCTTTGTGCATGGGCGCGAGGCGGAATATTGCCTATTGTCTGATGTCAGTGCGTGGACAGGCCAAGATGAGCAAAACCCCTGCCGCGAAACCACGCAAGCCATTCAATTTGCCAACGACTGTTTGCAACGCCATCAGTGGTCCTATAAAGACGTGCGCCGCACCTGGTTTTATCTCGACAATATTTTAGATTGGTACGACGACTTCAACGCGGCCCGTAACATATTGTATAGCGAACTGGGCGTGTTGAACGGCAAGGCCAATTCGATGATTCCCGCCAGCACCGGCATTATGGGGAGCAACGCCAAGGGGCACCGCTGTACCTTAGATTTACTCGCCGCCCGTCCACAAGGCGCCAAGTGCTTTTACGTAGAACGCCTCGTCAACAACAAGCAAAACGAAGCAACGGATTACGGTTCCGCCTTTTCACGCGGGATGGCGGTGAATACCGAAGTGGGACGCTATATGTTTATTTCTGGCACCGCGTCGATTGATGAAGACGGGCGTACCGTCCATCTAGACGATTCAGAAGCGCAGATTCGACGCACGATGTTGAACGTCAAGGTGCTGTTAGAGAGCGTGAACGCAGACTTGTCGCACATTTGCCGCGCGACGGTGTTTATGAAATATGCAAAAGACCTGCCGCTGTTTCGCAGCATTGCGGCGGAGTTTGGGTTTCCTGATATTCCTTTGGTCTGTACGGTCGCCGATGTATGCCGCGACGACTTGTTATTTGAAATCGACGCAAGCGCAATCTTAAATTGGGTGTAGCGCCATGCCTTCATACCTCACGCCTCGCTGTTTGCGGTGCACTGTCACCGCATTGCTGTGCATTTTTATTGTGCATAGCCAGCCCGTTTTTTGTTTGAATCAAGACATTCTCTTCGTCCAAATTCCAAAGACATCTTTAGAATCGGGATTCATCGGAGTTCCTGGTGGACGTTATGTAGACGGTTGCCGCATCATGCGGCTGAACCGCGACGGCGAATTGCAAAACCTGACGGAGGGTTTCGCTTCCGCCTGCGACCCGGCCGTTGATTTTGACGGCAATACGATTTACTTCACGGGTAAGCGCCATCCCGGCGACAATTGGCTCCTATTTAAAATGAACGCGGACGGCAGCGAGAAAGAGATGATTCCCACGGGGATTGCTCATAGCGTTTCGCCGTTGCGGGTTGGCTCGCTGTTTCATCTGAATGATGAGCACCCAGCGCCGCGTTTGGTATTCGTCGGGGCGGATGACGGTTGGTTAGAAACAATTGAGCATGATTCCAGCGCGCTCTATTCGTGTTGGATGGACGGCAGCGGCGTGCAGCGAATTACACATAACACGCTTGCGGATTTTGATCCGACCGTGTTGCCGAACGGGCGCGTGGTTTATAGCAGCGTGCAAGCAGTCGGAAACAAGTTGCCAAATTGGAAACTGATGGCGGTCAACATCGACGGCGCTGACGCCATGCTTTATTTTGGGCAAGATGAGCCGTTCTTTCGCATGTTACAGCCAGCAGCGTCACCCGATGGGCGCGTGTATTTTATCGAAGATGGGCGTCTCTCTTTTGTCGAACAATGGCGCCCACTTCACACCTACAAAAATCTTGCGAGCGGTTGGTTTTTGTATCCCTGTCCGATTGATGACGAATCGATCGTGATCTCAAAAAAAGAAGGCGACAAAGACATCTATGCTCTTGTGCGGCTTTCCGCCCAATCCGGCGCCGTGCTTGAAACGGTCTTGCAAGACAGCGAATACCATTGCGTCGATGCGCAAGTGTTGGCGCCGAACGAACGGGTCGACGGGCGCTCTAGCGTTGTGGATGTCAGAAAAGAGTCGGGCGTATTGTATTGCCTGAACGTGTATGAGAGCCAGCATGGGTTGGTTCGCGACCTCTCGCCTGGAGGAATCAAAGCAGTGCGCGTGATTGAAGGGCGCTATGGCAACCACTCCCCAGGGGGAAAGACGCTAGGCGAAGCCCTGGTAGAAGAAGACGGCTCGTTTTATTTGAAAGTCCCGGCGGATACGCCGTTGAGTTTGCAGCTGCTGGATGAAAGCGGCGAAGCGCTTCGGACGCAATGCGGCGCGATGTGGGTGCGCCCGGGCGAACGGCGCGGTTGCATCGGCTGCCATGAAGACCCGGAACTGACGCCGCCCAACCGACTGGCGCAAGCGGTAGTCAAGCCGGCGTTCGATTTCACGTCGACGGCCCCAAAGCCTTGGCTGGATTTTGTCAGCGACATTGCACCGATGCTTGCTTCGACTTGCGTTCAATGCCACGACTCAACCCATCGGCTTGATTTTTCTTGTGACTCGACAAACAACCGGGAAGTCAAAGCAATCTATGACAAATTGACGCATGCGGAATCTCTCTCGTTAGACCCCACCAGCTCGACTGTTGGGCTTCTATACATTCAAGCCGGTTCCATTTTGCTAAGCCCGATTGTTCGCGAGATGCGCGACAAACCGCATTCGTTGGACGCAGACGTGATTCAAACATTCATTGACTGGATCAATCAGGGCGCGCCGTATTCTATTCAGACGGGAGAACAGCAATGAAAAGCATTCTGCTTCCGTTGATTGCTTTGGTTCTATTCGCTTCCACTTCGCTGGCTCAGGACGTTTTTCCGCAATTTACTGATGCGACCGAGTCGGCGGGCATTCATTTCAAACACAGCATCGGCGACGAAAAGTTAGATAACATCATTGAATCGACTGGCGCGGGTTGCGCGTTTTTTGATTACAACAACGACGGCCAACTCGACATTTATCTTGTCAACGGAAGTTACCTGGCGGGGATCAACAGCATCCGCGGACGCAATCAACAAGGCAAGTTAAAGAACGCGCTCTATCACAATAACGGCGACGGGACCTTTCGCGACGTAAGCGAAGCGGCGGGCGTGGCGGATACCGGTTTCGGCATGGGCTGCGTGACCGGAGACTACGACAACGACGGCGATGCGGATTTGTTCGTGACCAACTACGGGCCGGATGTTCTTTATCAAAACAACGGCGACGGCACGTTTTCAAATGTCACCCAACAGGCAGGCGTCGAAGACGACCGCTGGGGCATCGGCGCATCATTCTTTGATTATGACAAAGACGGCGACCTCGACCTCTACGTCGGCGCCTATATTTTGTGGGACCCCGAATACAACTATTACTACGCGCCCGACAAGTTCCCCGGGCCGCTGTCGTATCCCGGACAGCAGGACGCGCTCTATCGCAATAACGACGACGGGACCTTCACCGACGTAACCGAAGCCGCTGGATTAACCAATCCCGATGGGCGCGCCATGGGAGTGGCGACCTGCGATATCGACAATGACGGCTGGGTGGATATCTTCGTCGCCAATGACGCGATGGGAAACTACCTCTACCGCAACCTGGGCGATGGGACATTTGAGGACATCGCCTTGTTGACCGCGACCGCATTCGGGCAGAACGGCGAGGCCCAGGCGGCGATGGGGCCGGAATTCGGCGACTTTAACCTCGATGGATTTCTTGACTTGCTGGTGCCTGATATGACCTACTGCTGCCTGTACCGCAATACGGGCGACGGCTGGTTTGAAGAGATGAGCAACAAGGCGGGGGTGGCTGCATCCTGCGGGCAGTACACCAGCTGGTCTGGCAACTTTTTAGATTTTAATCATGACGGTTGGATTGACATTTTTCTCTCCAACGGCGACAGCCACAAACTCGACGCGGAAGAAGACCTCATCTTGCTCAACCAAGGCGGCGAGCGCTTTGAAGACGTTTCGGCGCGGCTAGGCGCCGCCATGCAAGATAAGTTCGTTTCGCGCGGATCGGCGGTGGGCGATTATGACGGCGACGGCGATTTGGATTTATTGATTGTGAACTTGAATAATCGCTGCCGCCTGTTGCGCAACGACGGCGCCTCGAATACGCCCTGGCTGCAAATCAAACTGCAAGGGACAAAAAGTAACCGCGACGCTTACGGCGCTGTCGTTCAAGTCACCGCCGGCGGCAAAACCCAAACGCGGTATATCACCAGCAGCTCAGGCTATTTGTCGCAGAGCCAACAGGCCGCGCACTTTGGCCTGGGCGAGAACAAGAGCGCTGAGCGCGTTGATATCCAGTGGCCTAGCGGCGAAAAGCAATCATTCGAAAACGTGGATGCAAACCAAGTATTGACCATCAAAGAACCTCAACAATAACGGATTGAGCAATGAATATACATCGGCTGGTTATTCTTTTTTTCTCCATTGCGTTAGCAGTTGCGTCGATGGTTTCGGCTGCTGAAGACCGCGTCTATCTCGGCGAAATCTCGTGCCGTGAATGTCACGCAAGCGCCGTCCACCAATGGCGGCAAAGCGCCCACGCCCGCGCCTACGTTGTGCTGGGGATGCCTGAGTCGAAAGAAATCGCCCGGCTGTCCGGCGTCGATGTTGACCCGTTTGAAAGCCCGATCTGTTTGGGCTGCCATACCACCGCTTCTGATACGGAAGCCTGGGAGCGCGACGCGGAGTTCTCGTATGAAGAGGGCATTCAATGCGAAATGTGCCACGGCGCCAGCAGTTCGTATCTCTCCATGCACGAAACCAGCAATTCGGATGAAGCGAGACAGGCGGGATTGTTCATTCCTGACGAACGCTTTTGTATGGTTTGCCATAAAGAAAAGGGATCGCATACATCCGTTATCGACGTGAAGCCGTTTGTATTCTCTGAAGCATGGAAGCAGATTTCTCATTCAGAAGAGTATGGCAGAGACGCTGAATTAGACCCCGCTTGGAAACCGCCGCAGCCCAACCGCAACCAAGCGGGTGCTTATGAAACGGTTGAATACAAAACGCCTTGGAACCTGACGATTTCTCAAGACGGCGCCCGCTTGTTTGTTGTGTGCGAGGCGTCTGATAGCCTGATGGTATTGAATACGCAAGACGGCGCGATTCTGGCTGAAATTGAAGTCGAAAATCAGCCGCACGATGTTTGCTTGTCGCCGGATGAATCGCGCATTTACGTCTCCAATCGTGGTTCCGACAGCGTTTCAGAACTAGATGGGCGCAGTTATGAAATCTTACGGACATTGATTGTCGGCGACGAACCGCACGGAGTGATGATCGACGCCGCGAACCAATTTTTATACTCCGTGAATGCGGGCAGCAGCGATATTTCCGTTATCGAATTGTCATCGGGCGAAGAAGCCAAACGCCTGTCTGCGGCGCGGGGCGCTTGGGCGATTGCCTCCAGCCCCGATCACAAAACTGCGTATGTGACCAATAACCTTTCGCACTTTGTCGGATTTCGCGAGCCTTCGCGTTCGGAAGTTACGGTTTTGGATTTACAGCGCGGGGTTGTGAAAGACCGCGTGATGGTTCCTGATGCGAATCTGATTCAAGGCGCCGATGTCTCTCCTGACGGCGAATTTGCGTTGTGTACGCTGATCCGAACCAAGAACCTGGTCCCGATGACGCGGGTGTTGCAAGGCTGGGTGATAAACAACGGCTTCGGCGTGATTTGGCGCGACGGGCGCGTTGATCAATTGTTGATTGACGGAGTCGAGAACTATTTTTCTGATCCGACCGATATTGTGTTCCGACCGGATGGACGCTTCGCCTATCTTAGCGGCGGCGGCGTCGATGCGGTTGCCGTGATTGATATTGAAAAAATGAAATCAGTTTTGCAAAACGCCTCTGACCGCGACCGCCGCGAGCGTCTGCCCAATCATCTGGGCGTTAGCGCAGAGTATGTCGTCAAACGTATTGCCGTCGGACGCAGTCCGCGCGGGATGGTCGCGTCGCGAGACGGGCGTTTCATTTATGTCGCGGACGGCCTTGACGATACAGTGTCGGTGATTGATGCGCAGACGCAAGAACGCGTGAACGTGTTTGACCTGGGCGGGCCGGAAGTCATTACCCAGGAGCGTTGGGGCGAACAGATTTTTCATAACGCGCGGGTCACGTTTGGGCGTCAGTTCTCATGTCATTCCTGCCATCCCGACGGCGGCGTCGACGGCATTACTTACGACATCGAGCCGGACGGCATCGGCGTACAGCCGGTCGATAACCGCACCTTGCGCGGCATTCTCGATACGGCGCCGTTCAAGTGGGAAGGCACCAACCCGACGTTGAAACGCCAATGCGGCGCGCGCCTTGCGGTGTTCTTTACCCGTATTGATCCTTTCACGCCGGAACAATCCGAAGCGCTCGACCGCTATATCTGCACCATCCCCAGGCCGCCCAACCGCTTTCGTACCGGCGACGAATTGACCCCGGCGCAACAACGCGGCAAAGCGATGTTCTTTAGAACGCATGATAACAGCGGGAATGAAATTCCTCTGAATGATCGTTGTTCCACATGCCATCCCGCTCCCTATTACACCAGCCGCACCGTTGAAGACGTCGGGACAAAATCGCCGCTGGATATTCATGGCGAGTTTGATGTACCGCATTTGAATAATATTTATGCGACTGCGCCTTACCTGCATGACGGGCGCGCGCCGACGCTGGAAGAAATCTGGACGGTGTTCAATCCACAGGATGAACATGGCGTCAGTAACGATATGACCAAAGATCAACTTAACGATTTGATTGAATTTTTGAAAACGCTGTAAAGGAGAAATGGCATGTGTTGCCGGATTACATCTCTCGGTTTTATGCTGGCGGCTTGCATTGCGATTGCGGCGTATGCGGATGACGCGATGTTGCCCGGCGAACCCTTCGTTTATACGGAGTGGGAAACTTTTTACGCGGAAGAAAACGGGCTGCCTAACGATCATATTTTTGCGCTCAAAGCCGACGGCGACCGCCTATGGGTCGGGACGGAAAACGGCCTCGCCTGCTATGAAGACGGCCAATGGAAAACCTGGACGGAAGCGGACGGCCTGCCCTGGCGCGTTGTCAGCGGAATCGCAATTTCACCAAAGACCGGCGATGTGTGGCTGGGATTGTTCGGCGGCGGCGTGGCGCGGTTTAGCGCAGGGCGCTTCGACCATTTTCATCAGCTCAACAGCGGCTTGGTGAATGACGTTGTCTACGGCGTCACCATGGTCGGCGATGAACTCTGGGCGGCGACCACCGCAGGGACCAGCCGCTATAACACCGCCAGCGGCGAGTGGGAAATCTATACCGAAAAAAACGCGCCGATGGAAGAAATCTGGTGCTACAGCATTGATTCCGACCCCGCAAACCAAATGATTTACCTTGCCGTCTGGGGCGGCGGAATCCTTGAATACGATATGAAAACCGGGCAATGGACGGACCATCACGACCCTGATGGCGAAATGGAAATTGATCTGTATCGCGACGACGGGTTGATTCACATCATCACCACTTCCGTTTCATTTACTCAAGGCGTGATGTGGGCGTCGACGTACTTTGGGCTGAGTCGGTATGACGGACGCCATTGGCGCGGCTACATGGACCACGACAGCGGACTGCGCAGCAATTTCATCAACTTCGCCAAAGGCCGTGGCGGTTCGGCTTGTTATAATTGCACGGATGAAGGGTTCTCTGTCCTGACGGATTTTGAAAATGACGTTTGGGTTTCATATTACAGAGAGAGCGAAGACGCCAAACAATGGTCGGCGAAAATCCAAGTCGGCGCGAATGAAATTAGGACGCAGCCTATTGATCTTAATTTGCCCAACCACTACTCCATCGTCTGCGAATTTCAGGGCGAGGATGTCTGGCTTGGAACCGGGCACGGCCTGGCGCGCGGCAAGGGCGCCGGGTATTGGCCTGGATTAAAAAAGAAAACCGCGTTGGTCCTTCCACAAGAGGCGATCCAGGGAGAAACGCCATGAAATTAAAATTTTCGATATTGGTTGCTTCGGCATTGGTGTTATGTTGTTTCAATTTCATTCAAGCGGATGAAGAAGCGGCGGCGCCTAAATACGGCGACACGCCAGCGGAATACGTTCCATTTGGGAAATTCACAAAACCGTATAAAGAATTTTTTTTGGAACCGTTAGAATATACGGGCTATGGGCGGAATATTCCCGAACCGCAAGGGCTTGAATCAATCCGTATTGGTTTCATCGGTCCGATTGAGTCAACGGTGTCGGTCGCGACGGGCGGTATGTCGCATGAAGAACCGTTGGGCGTACAGATGCTGCAAGGCGCGAAACTCGCCATCCAACAGGCCAACGCAAACGGCGGCTATCGCGGCGGGGTTCCATTTGAGTTGATGGTGCATAACGACAATGGCTTGTGGGGCGCATCCGGCAGCGAAATCATCGACATGGCTTACAAAGAAAAGTGTTGGGCCGTACTTGGAACCATCGACGGCGCCAATAGCCATATCGCAATTCGGGTGGCGTTGAAGTGTGAGATTCCGGTGATGAACACTGGCGACACCGACCCGACGTTCATTGAGACCAACATCCCCTGGGTGTTTCGTTGCGTGACAGACGACCGCCAGATGTGTTATTTGCTGTCGGATTATGTCTTCAAAAAATTAAAACTGACGCGCGTTGCGGCGTTGCGGGCGGGCAACCGCTATGGACGCATGAGCATTGATGAATTTCGCGACGCCGCCAAGCGGCTGGGGCATCCCTTTATGGCGGAACTGCAATACCCGCTTGGTTCCGACGATATGCGGCCTCAGTTAAAGCGCCTGCAAGCATTGGACGTTGAAGCGATCATTACGTATGGTGACGCGCGCGAATCGGCGTTGTTGCTCAAGCAAATGCGGGAAATGGGGATGCAGCAATGGCTCATCGGCAGCGACCGTATGGTGAGCGACGAGTTTTTTGAGATCGCAGGCGATGCGGTTGCGCAGGGCAAAGTTGCGGCGGGATATCCGTTTGATCCAACCCGCGACGACCCGAAGTGGGTCCAATTTCAAAAAGACTTTCAGGCGCAATTCAATACAGCGCCGGGCCATTTCGCCGCGCATTCATTTGACGGCATGAATATGGTACTCGACGCGATCAATCAGGCGGGATTAAACCGGGCGCTGATTCGCGACGCGCTGGCGAACACGAAAACCTATCACGGCGTGACCGGAGATAAAGTGTTTGACGCCGTGTTTACCGACCGCAGCCCCGCGACCTTAGCGTTGTTGGAAGACGGGGAATTTGAAATCTATACGCAAGATGAAGTTTTCGATTAATCGCCGTCGCGCTTTGACTGCGCTCATCAGCGGGATGGGGGGATTCGTTCTTCCATCCCGTTTTGCGTTTGGCGATCAGCAAACGCCGTATAAGCGTATGTTTGACGACCCGTTGCAATTCACCGGGCCGGATGGCTCTGCGTCGGGCGATCAATATTGCATCGGCGTCTTCTCGCCGGAGTCGGGAGAGCGCTCTTTGTTGGCGGGCGCTCAACTCGCGGCGGATGAAATCAATCAAGCAAAAATGCTCGACAAGCCGTTGCGTTTGATTCAGCGCTGGGCGGACGGTCCCTGGGGCGCCGGGTCGCAGCAACTCATCAAGATGGCGTACGAAGATGACGTGATCGCAATCATCGGCGGGCCGGACAGCGCCTCGACCCATGTCGCGCAGCAGATTGCATTGAAGGCGCACTTGCCCTTGTTGGCGCCAGCCGCGACCGACGCGACGCTGACGGAAATTCGCGTTCCTTGGATTTTTCGGATGCCGCCCAGCGATGACGCAATGTCGGCGGCGTTAATGCAATCCGGCTGCATCAAAAACAATACGCGCATGGGCATGATCTACGCTGACCTGCATGATGCGCGTATGGCGGCGACGGCGTTTCGCAAAGCGTTGCAAACGCAGAACGCGCCGCCGTTGTTTGATTTTATTGTTCCTGATGAAATCGGCGCGATGGAAACCGCCATGCAGCGAGCGGCGCAATTTTCACCGGACGTAATCTGGGTGTGGTTTCATCAAGCGCATTTTAAGAAGTTCATTAAAAATGCGAAGCGGACGAATTTATGCAAGCGCATTCTGACGCAATGGAAAACCGACGACCCGGTTTCTATAAATAAATCAAGTGGGATTTCTATTACATCCGCTGCGCCGTTTTGGTGGGATACAGGTTCTATAAAAATTCAGAAATTCACAAAAAAATATTCAAAATTTATGAACGGCTCGAAGCCGTCCTATCGCGACGCCTTCAGCTATGATGCGATCAAGATGATTGCGGAAACGATCAAACGGGGCGGGAATTCGCGTAAGCAATTGCGCGACGCAATTGTAGGTCTAAATGGTTTCGAGGGTCTTGCCGGGCGTTATGAATGGGACAACGGCAATGGAAATCTTCTACAGCCCGTTGTTGTTCGATCAGGCGTTTATTGATTGATGAATGAACGCTGCATGATAGGCTCCACCCAATCCAACCAATTGTTGTACGTCCAATCGCGCTGAACGCGCTGCCAGGCTTGCTGGCGGATATCATTCATTTGTTCGGGATGCTGAAGATAAAATTCCACTTTTTGAACGGCTTCATCTAATGACTGGTACGACGCATATTCTTTGCCCGGTTCAAGAAATTCATCGAAGGCGCCGTCGGATAATTGAAAGCCGCCCATGCCCGCGATATTGAAGAAGCGCATGTTTGGCCCGGTCAAATGCCCTGTTGAATGAATATTGATAAAAATTGCGCCGCGCTTGAATAGAGTCTGCTCTTGCTCCATCGGCAGCGGGCCGTGTAAACATGAGGTCAACGGCGAATTGGGGGGTCTCCTCCAATTGCCATAGACGTGCAGCCCCTTGTCAGCGAGACGTTCGAGAATTTGCATGCGGCGCGCGGCGGTTGATTGGCAAAGCAGATAGCGAAACGCTTGATAGGATTCGTCCTCGCCTAAATCCGGGATGGGATTTTGCTCGAGGTAATCATATAAATTCAATTGCAAATCAAATTCGCTTAATGCGCGTTCCGCTTCATTGATTGCGTTGAATGCGCGTTCGCGCGGTTTCCAGACTTGCAGCCAATGGTCGCGTTCGGCGGATTGCAGCCCAAGCGAGTTGCCGACGAACACGATTGGTAGTTCTCCGCAGGTCGGCGTAGGCGCGTCTGCGACGTAGTCAGCCATGATGGGAACAAAAGCCGCTTGCGGCGCGCCGCGTTGTTCATAGATCGAAATCAGGCGGCGGTCGATGACGGCGCATATCTCATTGTCGTAATACTCGCGATCATAGTACGCGATGTTTGAAACCACTTGCACCCAAGGCGCACCGACCGCGTCGAACAGGTCGGGCGCCATGATTTGCGGCGCATGGTAGGCATAACTGGCGATCAGTTCCGGGCGGAATTCATCAAGCGTATTGAGCAGTGTATGTTCTAACTCGCGCCGATACTCGCCCAGGCGCTGATCAAACCGAAAGCCTTTTAATTGAATCACGCGGTTTTGAATATTTCGCGCATTGAGCGCTTTTTGCATTGCTTCAATGTGCGCCTGCTGCGGGGCGCCAGGCCAACAGTCGAATAATAAAACGCGTTCAATCGGTTGTTTAGAATTCTCTGCCGTCTGTTTGAGCGAAGATAGTATTTCGCTTCGTTTTGATTGCGCCGCCTGGCTGCGGTGTGGATAGTCTGCTTGGAAACGCTCAACGATAGACTCATCGACTGCGTCGTCAAATACGATGCAGCAAGGCGATTGAGCGTTCCATAAACTGTTGTCATCAATGGTGCGCCATAGGCCGGCTTCCCTATCAGGCGTGATTGCAACTATGAAGCGCCCAGTCCTGATTGCATCGCGCAAATCATTGGTGGAAAGGCAAAGGCGCATTCGTTCTGTGGATGGCTCCAAAACAACAACGCGCAATCGAGGCCGCTGTTGCAACAAAGAGGCCATCGGTCCGGCTGCGTATCCGGCTTTGCTTCCAATCAAGACGGCCAATTCTGAATCCGGTGGAATGCTTTGCATCGCGTTGCGAATGGCTGCAATCTCTTGCGCGGGCGACTGGCCGAATATCCATTGGTCCGGGTTTTTCAACGATCGAGCAGCGACTAACGTACCGAGAGATTGCACCTGGATGTCTTCATCATTGGTTGGGAACTGAACCTGTGTCGTGATTTTAGAACCGAACGCATTTAAGAATTTCAGATTGGCTGTGAATAGAGCCGTATTGAATTCGTGCAATGGAAGCCAAGTTGGATTATTCATCAGCCGTTACTCCATAGCGTTCTTGAATGCGCTGTTGGAACGTACCGATTGCGCGCGGAACGCGGACGCTATACAAGTGTTCGCGCATGACCCGCGCGCGTCCTTTTTCGATGATGGCTTGCCGTTCTTCATCATGATTTAGAAAATGCGAAATCTTCGATTGGAGTTCATTCAGATCATGATAAAACGCCATTTCAATATCCGGCTCAAAAAATGAATCGCCGCCGTCAATCCAATCGGTCAGGATGAATCCGCCGACCAAGGGGCAGTTATAATCGCGCTGGTTCAGGCTGGTCAGCGCTTGCAGGCTATGAATGTTGAGATTGATTTTGCTTGAATAGAAAATGTTGGGGACGTCGCGTTCGGGGTCCGCCGGGCCGCAAAAGCAATCAAGCAAAGGGTGGTTTTCTAAATAGAATTTCCAATCGTCATTGCCATAAATCTTTAGTCCAAACGGTCGCGCCCGTTCCAACACGGCGATACGCCAATGCGCGTTGGCGACAATATACATGGCATAACGAAGCAATCGCGGCGCGTCATCGCGTTCGTCATCAATGACGCGTAAACCAAATTCGCTTTGGAATTGCAACAAGAGCGACTGATAACTGCGGTCGCGTTGTTGCGCTTTACAGCGGCCTGCTTTTTCCGCCAGCGCTGCTTCGGACGGCTTAAGGTGCAGCTCGTCGGCATTGAGGCATTTTACCTGCCCGATGTAACTGACAGGCGAAGCGAAGCATTCATCATATTGCGCCGTTGCGTGGTCCATATCAGCGACGTAAGGAAAAAAATCAACGCTTTGGGCATTCTTGGCCCGCAAGTCGTCAGCGTACGCGTTGTCCCAGGTGAAGACGAAGTCATGTTCGCCGAAGGCGTCGTCAACAAAACAATTCGGGTCGTCGATGCACCAGATAAAGCGCGGCAAGCGAAGGTGGTCGAGTTGTTCGCGCCGGGCGAATTCAGCCGGGGAGCGGTTAATCATCATCATGGCGTCGGGACGCAATTCAGCGATTTGTTTTAATAACCGGATGTCGCTGCGGAAGCCCGGCTCATGGTAGACGACTTCCATTTGATTGCGTCGGCATTCATCTAGAAAGCGCTCTTGAATATACGGGACAGCCTTTGCGGGATCGTTCGCCGTCGACGGAGCGAGTAAATGCTGCAACTGAGATCGGTCTTTTTTTGCGTAATACACTTCGGCGCCAGTCATCATTTGTTTAAAACGCGCTTTGCCATCGCTTGCGCATTGACGGATGAGCGCTTGCAACTCCGCCCAGGCTGACGTGCGGTCAGGACGACGCGCCGTGAGAGAGAATAAAATGTCGGGTTGATCGCAGGCGAAGTAATTATGCTCCCAAATCAGAGTTCGTACCTGATCGGCCCAATCGCCGCCGACCGCCCAATCAATGCGGTTGCTATTGATCCAGGGCAGCAGCGAACAGGCGGCGAGGGCAAGGTGTAATTGACGCAGGTCTGGTTCAACGATGACCGCCGCTTTGCGCGGCGCTTGCGATAAGTACGAGGACAAAAGTTCGAGGCTGTACCCTAAATCGCTACCCAATACAAAAATAACATTAGACGTTTCGATGGCAGAAAAACGGTTGATTTCCTGCTCTTGTATGCGCCGCTGTTTCTCAATGGTTTCAGCCTCAAGTTGCACATCAAATATTCCATCGGCTTCAATCGCCGCTTCAACCAAATGGTCTGGCGACATCCGCAGCCACAGCGCTGCATCGCCAATGTCGTTGACTGGCAGCGGCGAAAGCCGCCCGGTCAACGCGCTTTGGTTTTCGTGGTATATCTCAGGAGAAAATTGTGTATGGCGAATCCAGGAAGAATTCATATTAGTGAAATTTAGTTTTCAAGTTTAAGATGAAACTACTATAATGAACCGTTTTATTCGTGATATAGTTTTTTTGCATTGGAAGCATCACGCTGTTTGCCAGAACAATATTTTTAAAATCACCCAGATGGATTCTTCATAGTCTAAATGAAACGTTCTCTAAGATGAATGCGAATCGAATGAAAAATAATTCACCAATGACCGAGTTGTCGCCCGGCGCCATACTCAAAAGATTACGTTACGCATTGTATGCCGTTTTCGGATTTGCTTTCTGTTTACTCATTATTGAAATTCTTGATCGGACAGACAATTTTCATCCTATAACAAATGCATTGGTGCGCTTAGTTATTTATTCAATTTTTATTCTTTCACTTTCAAAAATTTCGTCAGGCTATTTAAAAAGAACCAGATTTTACTATTCGATCTTTTTATTTTTCATGTTCATTTTTCTGCTATTTATATTCGATTTGACAGAAGAAATTCCCTATTTAGATGAAATTCCTATAATTGGACATGAAAGTTTGGTTCGCGGCGTCATTGAAAACTTTTCAATTTTAGGAAGCCTGATTTCTGCAATCATCGGCATATATTTTGCCGTATCGGATATCGCTTTACTTCGGCTGGAGTTGGACCAGGACAAGAAGCGGTTGCAAATTGCCCAGGATGACTTATTCAAAGAATCACTCTTGCGCGATTCAATTATTGAGAACGCTGCGGAAGGCTTGTGCGTTTGCCAGGAAGTTTCAAAGTCGCCCTATCTGCATTTTTCAATTTGGAACCGCCAAATGTTGGAGATCACCGGATATTCAAAAGAAGAAATTAACCGATTTGGATGCTTTCAAGTGTTCTTTCCTGAAGAAAAAAAACACCGGCTGGCGCTGAGGCGGCTGGAACGAATCAAGCAAAGAAAACAATTACACGTTGAGGAATGGCCGATTACGCGGGCGGACGGAATGAAAAGAATTTTCCGCATCTCGACCACAACGATTCAATTACATGATGAAATCGGTTCGCCTCATATTTTGTCGTTAATCTCAGATGTCACCGACCGAAAAGAACTCGAAGAACGATATCTGCTGGCGCAAAAACTCGAGTCCCTGGGGAAAATGGCTGGAGGGATTGCGCATAACATCAATAACTTGCTAACGGGAATCAGTGGAAACCTCGACCTTGCCATTGATGAAGCGGGGCCTGAACCCAGCCGGTTTTTGACGAACGCAAACAACGCGGCAAACCGCGCGGCGGAACTCGTCGAGCAGTTGCTGGCGTTTTGCCGCAAGGTGAAATTAGATTTGAAGCCGCATCGCATCAACGAAAGCGTACAAGAGGTTTCAGAACTTATACAACAAACGCTTGATCCAAGTATTCAACTTCATGTTGATCTTCAACCCGATCTCCCCGAGGTGTTGGCGGACCCGGCCCAGTTACATTCTGTCTTGATGAACCTCTGCGTGAATTCCATCGACGCCATCGGAGAGAAACAAGAACATAGAGTTGACCCGGACAATTCAAATTATGAAATTTTGATACGAACATACAACGAATTCAGAAAAGAGTACAACGAACATTTTTCCGTCATTGAGGTTGAAGACAATGGCAACGGCATCCACCCCGATGTCGTTGACCATATCTTTGAACCGTTTTACACAACCAAAACCGGAAGCGGCACAGGCTTGGGATTGGCGAGCGCGTTTGGCATTATCAAGCAACACAAGGGTTGGCTTGAATGCAACAGCGAGTCTGGTCAAGGCGCCATTTTCCGTATTTATCTTCCCGTACTATCGGACCCGAAAACGTAATGGCAAACGCTTAAGGCTGCTCTTTGATTTCCAGTTCTTTAAATTGGATTTTTAGTTGATCGCCTTTGTGTATTTGCAATGCGATATGGCCTGATTCTCCGACGCGGCGTCTTGTGTGCGCGGCGTCGTCCAGAATGCCTTGTCCCTTGAAGTCAGTTATCACAACGCCGTTGAGCACCGCGCGAATGTTAAGTCCCGCGACGGTGATTTCCATCTGGTTCCACGGCGTTTCGCCATCCGAAAAGTAGAAGACCCGCTGAGGAACCGACATCGACTCATTGACCCACTTGCCCTTGGGGATATCGGGGAAAATCCAACGCTGTACGCCGCGTGTTTCGTCCCACATCATGCCGCAGCGCCAGGGCGCGGGCGGGTGGATGTCGATCTGCGGGCCGTTGAGCCAACCGGATTCAACGTCGTAGCGACTGCGAATTTGAACGCCGCTATTGCCGGGGCTGTCGCGAAATGCGCGGAATTTAAAATGAAACGTGAAATTCTGATATTCTTGTTTGCTCATTAACCAGACATAGTCGTGTCCTTTTTGATTGAGCGAATCCGCTGTGATGGCCCCGTCTTGGACGCTCCAAAAAACGGTGTCCTTGTCTTCCGGTTTACACTGGACGCTCCATTCGCTTAGGTCTCGACCGTTAAAGAGAGATTTCCACTCTTCTTTTGTTTCACTTGAATGAACGGAAGTGAAGAAAAAAGCGTATAAAGTAAGTAGTAAGACTAATTGGCGCAGCATGATGATTTCTCCCGGGAGTGACGTTTCACTGTAGAGATTTATTACGCTTTTCTGTATTGTATGTCGAGGGTTGTAGCCAGGTTTTTATCATAATGAGGAGACGCAGGCGTGATCGAAGTCATTGACTTTCATAAGGCCTATCGTGATTTGGTCGCGGTTGAAGGCCTCAGTTTTAAAGTGCAGCCCGGCGAGATTATGGGGATGGTCGGGCCGAACGGCGCCGGAAAAACCACCACGCTGCGATCATTGTGTGGAATTATTCCGCCAACAAGCGGGCAACTGTTCGCGGGCGGGTTTGACGTCGTTGAACAACCCGTCGAAGCCAAGCGCATTCTCGCCTATATCCCTGACGATCCCAAACTGTTTGATTCTCTCACCGTGTGGGAACACTTGGAGTTTGTCGCGGCGGCGTATCAATTGAAAGATTTTGCGGGATACGGCGAACAAATCTTGAAGCAATTTGAACTTTGGGAGAAGCGTTCGACATTCGCGAACGAACTCTCGCGCGGGATGCGGCAGAAAGTCGCGATCAGTTGCGCGTACCTGCATGACCCGACGGTATTGGTCTTAGACGAACCACTAACGGGATTAGACCCGCGCGGCATCCGGCAAATGAAAGACTCAATCATTCAACGGGCGCAAAACGGCGCGGCGATTGTAATTAGCTCGCACTTGTTGAATTTAGTCGAAGATATATGCACTCATCTACTGATGATGAACCGCGTTTCATTATTGTTTGGCAGCATTGATGAAGTGATGGAGAAATTTTCAAATCTTGACCGCCGCTCTTCGTTGGAAGAGATATTTTTCCAAGTGACTGGCGCCGACGCGACGAATAATGCCCAACCAACAGAAACCGAAGATGCCAAGTGATGCCATCTAATTTTATCCCTCTTCTTTATTTACTCCGTCTGCGCACGAAAGCGTGGTTTCGCCACACGCTCTATAGTTTCTTTTCGTTCAAGCGCGCGATTTTTGCAGTCGTTGCGTTGTGCATGATTACCTTATGGATGATTCCGATGTTGTTCATGGGAGAGATGCGCGGACTGCCGCAAGTGGAGCAGGTGCGCTTGATGATGCCGCCTTTCTTCTTGATGTTTTTTGTGATGAATTTAGTGACTGCACAAAAAGATATGGCGTTGAACTTTGAGCCGTGTGAGATTGGTTTTCTGTTCGCTGGGCCATTTTCACGGCGCGATTTGCTGTTTTATAAATTATGCGATTTTATGATGAAGTTGACGTTTAGCGCGTTAATTTTTTCGGTGGTGGCGAAACAGTGGGTGGCGTATTGGTTTGTTTCGTTTGTCGGCTTTTTCTTGCTGATGGTGTTTATGACATTGCTTGACATCGTGGTTGTCTTGATGATGCAGAATGTTGTGATGGACCGTCGCGTGAAGTGGACGCTTTTTGGTATTATCTCGGCTGTCATTGTTGCTTTTCTCTTGTTTGAATACAGCACGATTGAAACGCTGATTGTATCCGGCGACTTGAAACAACCATCTGACTATATCAAAGCATTTCATGCGACCTGGCTTGGAACCATTGTATTGGCGCCGTTCCAGGTGTTCGCATATCTGATTACGTCGCGCTCCTTTTTCTTTGAATGGATTTACTATGCGTCGATCGCATTGGCGATTAACGCCGGATTGGTCTCTCTGATTTTATTCTTTGATAAAAACTATATTGAAGTGTCTCTCGAAGTCAGCCAGCGTATGTATACGCGCCGCAAAAAAGCCCTGCAGGGCGGGGTGTTAGGACAATCCAGTTCGGTCAAATCGGCGATTCGGGGCGTCCCTCGGCTGCCGTGGTGGGGCGGGGCGGGGCCGGTGGCATGGCGGCAGTTGACCAGCGCCTATCGTCAATGGCCTTCGTTGCTGCGGCTATTTCTCATCACAGCAATCTTTATGGGGCCGTTTCTGATCTTTTCCGGCTTTGGTTCAGGCGGGGCGATTGCCGGGCTGGCGGCTGTGTTTGGGTTTGCGTTTATATTTTTCCCACAGCAAATTCGTTTTGATTTCCGCAGTGACATCGACCAAATCGAGTGGCTGAAACAGATGCCGCTCAATCCATACGGCGTGGTTGCAGGTCAACTCCTTACGCCTTCGTTATTTTTGTTGTGCTTTGTTTTAGTATTGGGTTCGATCACTCTCATCACAGGAGAATGGATGATGTGGATCGGCATGTTATGTTTTTCCGTGCCCGGCGTCGTATTAATGCTTGAAATAGAAAACCTGTTTTTCTTGTTGTTCCCTGTGAGAATGCAGCCAAACTCTGCTGGCGATATTCAATTTTTAGGGCGCATCTATTTGATGATGCTCTTGAAGATGCTGGTCATCGTGATTTGCGGCGGGCTTTCGTTTGGCATTGGCTTTGGCGCCGCATCGGTTGTGCAGGGGCTGCTTCCTGCTTTGTCAGACCTATTATTTTATATAATCTTAGCGAGCGTCGCTTGGGTTGGCTGCGTTTTGTGGATGCTGGTGTTGTTCGTGTGCACGGTTTGGGCGTATCAACGCTTTGATTTAAGCGCGGACCGTCCGGCATAATTTTAGTGTTGATATCAATGATAAAGGAAAGAGAGGACGGAATGAAAAGGCTTCACCTCATACTTGTTGCATTATTGGTTTGCATGACCGCTGTCGCAAAAGACGCTTACGATACGACCAAATGGGAAAAAGACATTTCGAAGTTTGAGAAACAAGACCAGGAAAACAATATCAAAAATGTCGATGTGTTGTTTTTGGGCAGTTCAAGCATCCGTATGTGGAAAATCAAAAAATGGTTTCCTGAATTGAACGCTATCAACCGCGGCTTCGGCGGGTCGCAGATCGAAGACAGCATTTATTATTTTGATCGCTTGGTTACGCCCTATCAGCCAAAAGTCATCGTGTTCTATGCGGGAGACAACGACGTCGGTTCAGGCAAAAGCCCGCAACGTGTGTTTAACGATTTCAAAACATTTATCCATCTGATGAAAACCAAGGCGCCCGGCTCGCGCCTGATTTATGTCGCGATCAAGCCAAGCATCAAACGCTGGAACCTGATTGACGAAGTGCGCGAAACCAACAAGATGATTCATCAGTATTGCGTAAAAAAATCCAACTTGGAATTTTTCAACATTGATCCTCCCATGATTGGCCCCGATGGACACCCCCGCAAGGAAATTTTTCTTGAAGACGGGCTGCATTTGAATGAAGACGGCTATCAATTGTGGTCATCAATGCTGTATCCAAAGATTGAGCGTATGCTCAAAAAGGGCTAGCCTGTAGTTGTGAGATGAAAGCAAATAGCCGAGCGATTTGCCCCAGTTGGTTGTGAGTTATAACCCACGTTCTACACGCCTAAACGGAAAATTTAGGCGTGTATGTATTTTATGGTTATTTATCAATGACTAATACAGTCAACTAATTGCCTAAAAAAAAGGAGGGATTCTTAAAAACATACATTGAAATTTTCTAGATAAACCTGTGTAACTATTTTTTTTATATAGACTTGCATTTTTTATCCGTTATTGAAAGTATTTTGTAAATAAAATGATTAATTATATTGCATTTATCAAGTATATTAGAATTTTTTTTAGCACAAAAACTGCATTACGTCTTGATATGCTATTTTAGCTATTCTAGAATTTAGCTAACATTGGAGCTACATCATGGAAAATGAATCAGCAGCGTTACAGATTGCAAATCCCGAATTTCGCCGCATGCTTGCCGAGCGCATTCGCGCTCTCGCTGATCCCACTCGAATCCACCTGTTGCATTGTCTCATGCAGCAGGAATTATGTGTTCATGAACTCGCCGAAAGCGTCGAAAAAAGCCAGGCCACGGTTTCTAAACATCTGGCCATTTTATTTCGGCATGGGTTTGTTGGACAGCGAAAAGAAGGCGTACAGACGTTTTACAGCGTCGAAGGCGAGGGGCTTCAATTTTTCTGTCAGTACATGTGTGCATCGCTGAAAGAACACTTGGATAAAATGGCCTCATTTGGCGGGCCGACACTGGCGCTATAAGAAGACCACATTGTAAGCATTAGCGGTTTGTTATTGCGGACCGCTTTATATAAAGGAGTGTGGAAAGGAATTTCATCATGGCAAAGCACCTATGTATTATTGGAGCGTTCGTATTGGTATGCAGTTTAGGATTACCGGTATTCGCCCAAATGGATCACTCGTTCCTGATCCAAAATTATGAGGGAGCGAAAACCTGTGAAACTTGTCACGCTGGAACCGTCGAGCACATCCAATCAACGGTCCACTACAAGTTTGAGTCGCCCGTGCCTGAAGGCTATTTGTTTGAGGAAGACGGCGTGACGCCGCACGAAACCGAAGTCTCGGGTAAATTATGGAAATTATGCGGATTTCCGACGACTGTTCCCCAATTTAACTGGATGGGCAACCTGAAAGACGACCCCACCACTCCGCATATTGATAAGCCGGGTGGATGCGCCAAGTGCCACATCGGCGTTGGTTACAAGCCGTATTCCGCGACAGGGTTGGATACGCCAGCCGAAAATGAAACCTATAATGTTGATTGTCTTGTCTGCCACGCGGAAAACTATTCGCGCAAATTATATGCAGGCGAAATGAACGGCGCCGCAGTGGTGATGGCGGCCCCGATTGTTGACGGCGCGTTGGATTTCAGCGGTATGACCGAAGCGGCCAAGACGGTCGGTAAACCCAAGTCGGAATATTGCAATCGCTGCCACGCGGCTGCTGGCGGCGGCAAGGTTGCGCTTGACGACATGGAATATAGTTTCAAACGCGGTTCGATTTATGATGAAGATCATGATGTTCACGCTGCGGCGGGCATGGCATGCACCGATTGCCACTCGCTTCGTGAATTTAAAGGCGACCATCGCACCAAACGCAACCCCAATAATGATCTGTATGCGTTTGATACATTGGTTGAAGATCAAATGTGCCTCAGCTGCCATAGCGAAACCCCACACGAAGAAGGCTCGCGCTATAACGAACACGCCGGGTTCATTTCTTGCACGGGCTGCCACGCGACTTCAGAAGGCGGCGCGATTCGTAAAGACTTCGCCGTCACCACCGAACCAAACGCAGACGATCCTCTCGGCTTGTATGGCGTGAAGGTTGAGTTTGCTGACGATAATTTCCAACTCGATTTCCATTGGTTTAACGGTACCGTTAAAGGCGAAATCGAACCAAACGGCTCAAAAGGCAACGGCAAGATTTATCCTTACAAAACGGTTGCGTTCAATCAGCCGGTTGATGCAAACGGCCATCCGGTTCCATTAAAATGGGGCGTGATGTTCAAGACCGGCAACCTGCAAGAAGCGCTGAATCAGGGATTGGCTGCCTACAACGCGATGATAACCGATGAAATCCTCGCGACGACCACTTTGCCGCCGGTTCCAGGCGAATTCGCTGGCTTCAAAGAAAGCGAATGCGTATTTAGCATCAGCCACGGCATCACCAAAGAAAAAGCGCTGAACTGCACATGCTGCCACAGCGAAAACAGCGTGTTGAATTATGAATCGCTGGGCTTCACCGCTCAAGAAGCCACAACTTTGAAATCGTTCAACTTTGGCGACGATTGCGTACGCAGCGTCCCCGCTGCAGGCATCGACCAGTGGACGTTGTTCCGGTAAGCAGTAAACAATGCCAGTGAGAATTAGACTCCCCGGGCGGATATCGTTCGGGGAGTTTTTTTTAAATCCATGAAGCGAGTAGAATTGTACCTATACCTTTCGCAGCGAAAGATCAAATCGTTTGAGATGGGTTCTAATTATTGGAGATGGTTTATGTTTCGTTCTGGTCTTACTTTTTTATTCATCGCTTCGTTATTACTGATTTTGGTTTCCAATCCATCAGCGCAGACTTTGCCGACCGAAGCGACTTCGTTAATGGTCGGCTCCGGCAACTGTGCGCTCTGTCATCAGAACCTGATTGACGCCGCCGGAAACGACGTATCCATCGACGCCCATTGGCGCTCGACCATGATGGCCAACAGCGCGCGCGATCCATTCTTTATCGCGAAAGTCAGCACGGAGGTCGCTCGCTTCCCCGCGTTGCGCGACGTGATCGAAGACAAGTGCGCCAAGTGCCATTTCGGCATGGCGCATGAACAGGCGCTGGCTGACGGCGCGGCGACGCATATTTTAGAGGATGGTTTTACCAATCCCGATAACCCGTACCATGCAATCGGCATGGACGGCGTGTCGTGTGCGTTGTGTCACCAAATTCAACCAGACGGATTAGGCGAACCGGATTCGTTCAGCGGCGGCTATGTGATTGATGACGCAAGGGTCAAACCAGACCGCATTATTTTTGGTCCTTACAGCAATCCGTTGATCAATCCCATGCGCAATATCAGTCAATTTACGCCTGAATTGGGCGAGCATCTTACAGAATCAAAACTGTGCGCGTCTTGCCATACGCTCTACACGCCGACAGTGAATGACGCGGGCGAGGTGATTGGCGAATTTCCCGAGCAGACAATTTACCTGGAGTGGCTGCATAGCGCGTATGCAGACGGCGAGGGTGACGATGATAAGAGTTGCCAGGATTGCCACATGCCTCACGCCGAGGGAGGCGTCAGAATTTCCAACATCCCGCCTCATGCGGCGGCGCGCTCTCCATTCAGCCAACATCAATTTGTCGGCGGCAATGTAAGTATGCTGGAGATACTCAGAGATAACGGTGATGAACTCAATGTGACCGCAACAAGCGGGCAGTTTGACGCAACCATTGAACGCGTCGTAAACCAACTGCAACAATCCAGCGCGGAAGTTGTGATTGATAATGTGCAGGGAGGGGACAAACTGCGAGTGTTTCTGACAGTCCTTAATCACACGGGCCATAAATTCCCGGCGGGCTATCCTTCTCGCCGCGCATGGATCCATTTCAAATTAATCGACGGCGCCGGCGCAGTCGTTTTTGAATCGGGCCGCCCGCTTGAAGACGGTCGTATCGAAGGCGCTGACAGCGATTTTGAAGACTCCGAACCCAAAATTGAAATGCATTATCCTGCGATCAGTCAACAAGAGGATGTTCAGATTTATGAAACGGTTTTTCAGGATTCAAATCTGAATATAACCCAAACGCTTCTACTGGCGGACAGGTACGCAAAAGACAATCGTATCCCACCGCTTGGGTTTGATTCGCTCAATGTGCCAGACGATATTAAACCTGACCGAATTACAACTCACGATAGCGGGTATGGAAGCGGGTATGGAAATGGGAAGGATGAAATCTTTTATACGATTGATTGGTCTGGCTTCGAAGGCCCGTTCAGCGTAGAAGCGGAACTGCTCTATCAATCAATTGCCCATCCCTACATTCGCGACATGCAGGCGTATGACACGCCAGAGGCAGCAGCGTTTTTGCGATATTATGAGGCTCTCGAACAAAAGTATGTGGTTTGCTCAAACGCCCGCATGGAAGGCATCGTGAAGGAAACATCTGTTCGTGATTGGCCGCAACGTTGATGAATAGATAATAACAACCCCGCCGCCGGAACGATCCAGCGGCGGGGTCGCAATTCGATTTTCTATGTATTGTCTGAGAGATTCACATTGCTTTTTAGGAAGTACAGCATACGCCCCGCAATGAAATCAACATCTTCTTCAAGCGCAAAATGCCCTGTGTCAAGCAGGTGGATTTCCACATTTTTCAGATCGCGTTTGTAGGGGTACGCGCCGTCAGCAGGGAAGATGTAGTCGTTCTTGCCCCACACAATTAACATCGGCGGTTGATAGTCGCGAAAATACTTCTGCCACTTGGGGTACAACTTCGGGTTTGAGCCGTAGTCATAGAACATCTGCAACTGAATCTCCTGGCTGCCGGGGCGGTCTAATAATGGTTGGTCAACCCGCCAGTTGTCCGGGCTGATTGCATCGGGATTGCGAACGCCATCGGTGTATTGCCATTTGGTTGCATCCAAGGTCAGTAGTTTTCGTAGTGCGTTGGCGTTTTCTTCGCTGCGGTCTTTCCAAAAGGCTTTGATCGGGTCCCAAAATTCTTTGAGGCCTTCATCGTATGCGTTTCCATTTTGCACGATGATTGATTCAATGCGCTCTGGATATTTCGCCGCGAGACGAAAGCCGACCGGGGCGCCGTAGTCCATCACATACAGGCTAAATGTTTCAATTTGTTTAGCAGCCAAAAATTGATCGACAATCTTCGCCAGATGATCAAACGTATATTCAAATTCATCGACTGCCGGCGCCGAACTATTGCCATAGCCAGGATAATCAGGCGCAAGCACATGGTATTGCTCTGCAAGTTTTGGAATCAGATTTCGATACATGTGCGACGAAGTCGGAAAGCCGTGCAGCAGTAACACCGTTGGCGCTTGCTTTGGGCCGGCTTCACGATAGAAGATGTCTAAACCTTCAATTTCCACCGTTTTGTATTGAACTTGCTGAGCGAACGGTTGCTGTTCTGTCGCAAGGGCGTTTTTCCCCGTGTTTAAGGTGACGAAACATGCTGCGATAAACACAAAAACGATTTGCTTGTGAGACTTTGTAAACATCTTCATTATGGTGTTCCTTTCACATCTTAGTTTGGTTAATAGAACTTGATTGCGGTTTGACAAGCGCTCTAGCAACTGCATGCGGCGGCTTTTTTAGGCGTTTTAATCGCCGCAGCAAGGGGGAAGTCAATGTCTGTTTCTGCGATGTGGTTGAAGTAATTGGTGAAGAGGTTGAGCGAAATATTGGCGATGATTTCAGCGATCTCTTCATCGGAATACCCAGCGGATTGTAATTGCTTGAATTCATCATCTGATATGAATCCGCGCTTTTCCGCGACGCGTTTTGAAAATTGAAGCGCGGCCTCGGTTTTTGGATTGGATGAAGTCGCCTGACGGTTGTCGAGAATTTCCTCTTGACTCAATCCCAGCATTTTTCCAATGGCTGAATGAGCGGACAAACAATACTCGCACTGGTTGGTTTGACTTACGACCAGGGCAATTTGCTCGCGAAGGGTTGGGGTAAGCACACCCCCCGCTAATGCTCCACTAAAGTCCAGATAGGCTTGTAAGACCGCTGGGGAATTGGCGAATGTCCTGATTAAATTTGGGATCATTCCAAGTTTACTATTCACTGCATCCAACATTTCTTTGACTTTTCCATTGGTTGTTTCTGGCTGAACCGCTTTAAGCCTTGGCATGATCTATCTCCATTACTGTTTGTGGTGTGTTTCTATACTGTCTCTATCTGCATTTGCTGTGCCAAACAGGTTTTGAATTGTAAGGGCAATGAATACAAGTGATTGCGTTGGTTTTGTTGAAATGGATTCCGTGACGGAATTTCGTTGTTAACGAATTTTCGTTTCTGTCCAACGAAATATCGTTATAATTGGCGGATGGAAGATAACCACAATCCACAAAAAAACTTCGAGTCTCTCAAACATCTACTTTTAATGATCGCTCAAGAGCGCTCGATAGATCGTTTGCTGGAGATGCTTGTACAAGGCTTGGCGGAAATTCCGCATATTGCCCTGGCCCGTTTATGGCTGGCTCTTCCTGGCGACCTCTGTCACCAGTGCCTTTTGAAAGCCGAGTGCCCTGATCAATCTGAGTGCCTCCATCTTGTAGCCAGTAGAGGGAAATCGCTGGTTGATACAGATGAATCATGGGGCGGAAAGAACGGTGATTTTCGACGCTTTCCTATTGGAATCAGAAAAGTAGGGATGATCGCCGCCGCGAAAGAGCCAATCATCATCAAAGAAATACAGCCGGATTCAGAATGGTTGGTGCGTCCCCAATGGGTTGAGGATGAAAAAATTGTTGGCTTCGCTGGTCAGCCTCTCCTATTTCGAGACGAGGCGCTTGGCGTTTTGATGGTATTTTCACGAATTCATACAACTGAAGAAGAACTTATCTGGTTGAGAATGTTGGCGGACCACGCCGCCGCAGCCATCATGAATGCACGGGCGTTTGAGGAAATCGAGACTTTGCGAAAACAGTTAGAATATGAAAACGATTATCTCAAACAAGAAGTGAATGAAGCGCATGCGTTTGGTGAAATCATCGGGCGAAGCGAGGCGTTGAAAAAAAATCTTGAACAAATCAACTTGGTCGCAGAGACAAACGCCAATGTATTGATTTATGGCGAGTCAGGCACTGGTAAGGAACTGGTTGCGCGTGAAATTCATCACCGAAGCCAGCGCTGCAACAAACCGCTGATTAAAGTCAATTGTGCGTCTGTCCCCAAAGAGTTGTATGAGAGTGAGTTCTTTGGTCATGTGAAAGGCTCGTTTACCGGGGCGGTTCGAGACCGCTTAGGCCGTTTTCAAGCTGCGGACGGCGGTACGCTCTTCTTAGATGAAATTGGCGAAATCCCCATTGAATTGCAGAGTAAATTGCTAAGGGTTTTGCAAGAAGGAGAGTTTGAGCGCGTTGGAGAAGACAAGTCACGCAAAGTGAATGTTCGTATTATCGCCGCGACAAACCGCAATCTGAAAGAAGAAGTTGAAGCGGGGCGGTTTCGCCATGACCTCTACTACCGGTTGAATGTGTTTCCCATCGACGTGGCGCCGCTTCGGGACCGAAAAGAAGACATCCCGCTTCTTGTGGGGCGCTTTATTCAAGAGATTCGGCATCAATCCGGTCGCTCCTGCGGCATGTTTTCGCCCGCTCAGATGATTCAATTACAACATTACGACTGGCCGGGAAATATCCGCGAATTGCAGAATGTCATAGAACGGGCGGTAATTATCAGCCAGTCCGGTCAATTACAACTCGACATTCCGCCGACAATCCAGTCGAGTTTAACGGTGGAACCCTCCAAAGGAACTGTTCGATTAGATGATGGAAAACTCTTAACGGATGATGAATTCAAACAACTAGAGAAAGAGAATATCATCAATGCGTTAATCAGAACAAAATGGAAAATTTATGGAGAGGATGGAGCCGCAAATCTTTTAGGGCTCAAGCCAACCACGCTCTCTTCAAAGATAAAAAAATATCAAATAGCAAAATCAACGGACGGTACATAAAACAACCCCGCCACCGGAACGATCCAGCGGCGGGGTTTTCATTTTCACTCGTAATATTTTTTACTGGGCGGCAAAGCCAACGGCGGGGTCGTACTTCCAATCTTCATCATGACACTCGCTGCATGAAATCGCAATCTTCTCTTGCTGAAGAAGAATCACGCCGCCTTCGGTCGAGAGCGATTCGCCGTGGCAGTTTTCGCATTCCGCCTCAATATGGACTTCGTCAAATTTTGCGCCTGTGACTGCATGGTCGAAGCCTTCCAACGGCCAACCGCTGGCGTGACAACTTTTACAGGATGGGTTCAGCGCGACGAATTCGCCGCGTACGCTGTGGCAGTCGCGGCAATGGGCCGGCTCATGGTAGGGCTTCATCTGCCAGCCGGTAATGTCGTGCGAAAAGACATTATCAGTCTCGCGACCGTGGCAGTGTTCACATTCGGCTTCACCGTGACAAACAAAGCAATGGTCGTGCATCTCATCTGGCGCGATGTCGCCCATCGGCTTGAGTTCCGCCATGCCTTGGGTGTGACAGGCGTCGCAGGATTGATCAATATGGCAGTCGCCGCAATTGCGGTCGTATTTCATGGCGTGGGTGCGGTGATGAAACGGCACCTTGTCGCCTTCTTCATATTCGGTCTCATAGACAATCAAATCACGCATTTTCACGATGGGGTAGAAGCGTTTCGTCGATACGGTTGTGGCGACGCCGTGCAGGCGGCCTCCGGCTTTTTTCTCATGGCAGACCACGCATTCCGTGTTTGGGTCCCATTGAATGTGGCAGCCGATGCACTGGCGGTGGTAGGCGCCCTTCAAGCCGGGTTGCGCCAGGTTTTCATGAATGATTTCCATTGGGTGGCATGTAACGCAGGCGGCGGGAGCAATGCTGTTTTCGTTGTAATGATGGCAGGTAACGCAACCGTCTGCTGTGCTCGACATGTGCGCATGGGTTTCATGGTTAAAACGAACGGGGACGTATAAATCTTCGATTGCTTGTAATTCGTCGAGAATGACAATGTCCGGCCCCATCCGCTCAATGGGCAGCACCTGGCTGGTATTGCGCGGGCAGGGAACCAGGCAAGGCTCCTCTTCGGTCGGATTCAAACAGGTGTGGCACTGCTTGCAATCCAGCGGTTGGTCTTCATGCGCTGAAATAAAAAGAGGCGCCGTCAAACACGCGATGAGTAGGATAAACATTGATGTCGTTTTCATGTTGGCTCTCCTAAGAGTCAATGTGCGCGTCATGATCAACGGGCAAGACGGGCAGCAAGATAACGGCGAAACGGTAGACCAAAACCAGAGTCGAGATTAATCCTGCCGTGACCAGAATTTCGCTGATGCTGGGCATGTATCGCTCAACCTGATAGACCGGGCGATACGCCGACAGAAACACATTGATACGGTTGAACGCGACGCCTAAGACGACAAGCGTTGAAGCGGTCATTAGCCCTGCAACCGAACGGCGTACGTTTTCAAAACAGAGCATAACCATCGGCAGCGCAACGCCCAATCCAACCTCTGTTAAGAACAAGAGGCTGTGCGTACTGCCGTCAAACATCGCGCCAAGTTGTTCGCGAACAGCGAGGTCGCCGATCTTGAAACTAAGGTAGACCAAAAGAATGACGGGAATCGCCTTGCTCAACGAAGACAGCAGGTGCAATTCCGGTTTTCGCTTGAATGATTTCGACGCCAATACCGATTCAAAAATTACCATTGGGAACCCGACGGAAATGGCCGAGAGTAAAAATAGCAACGGCAAAATAGGCGTATACCACAGCGTGTTCATCTTCCAGGGCGCGATCATCATCAACGCGCCAAGCGACGACTGGTGCATAAATGACAACACCACGCCTGCAATGATGAAGAACATCATCACTTTCGACAGCGTCGCGTCGGCAATGGTCAGAAATGAGTCGATTGGCTTATTCAGTGCGCTCAAGGGGCTGGGCAGATTTACGCGTCCCTTAAAGCGTTCCGCCACGATGGGCAAAAATTCGATGTAGAGAACTGTGAGGTAAAACGTAACGCACAGGCCGACTTCAAACAAAACGGAATGGCCCGACCACATCCACGGCATCATCGGATGCCAGACGTTGTAGTATCGTCCTAAATCCGCTGTCAAACCAATGACGACGAAGGTGTAACCCAACACTGCCGTTAACAGCGCCGGTCGGACCAAGTCGTGATATTTTTCGCGATGGAAAATATGCGCAACGGCGGCGGTGGTAAAACCGCCTGCTGCGAGCGCAACGCCAGTGGCGACGTCGATGGCGATCCAGATTCCCCAAGGGAACTGGTCATTCAGGTTTGTTACGGAGCCTATGCCGAAAATGAAGCGCCATAGCCCAGCCAGTAGTCCTGCGCCAGCGACTAACATCAGCGCAATGACGCCTGGAGTGATAAACTGGCGCTCTACCGGGGCTGCATGGGAAATGTGTTCGTCTGTTTCATTGACTTCTTTGGTACGTTTGGTGAATGCCGCCGCCATTCCTAACACGCCGAAGGCCGCCGCCTGGGGAATAAAATGTTTGAAGATTCCATGTTGAAGCGGTTCGGTAATCTGCGGGGGCGCTTCGGTCCCGAGAGTCGGCAGACCGGTGTCTTCAAAAGGCTGGCTGGATATATACATCCATGATGCCCCGCCGACTTCATGCTCGCCGTAGACATGGTCAATATAATCATCGGGATGAGTGTCCACCAACTGATGGGCGAGCGTGACCAACTCGTCCCGCTTGCCGAAGGTCAGGCACTGCGGAGGACAAACCTCGACGCACGCCGGGACGCCGCCGTCAGAGATGCGCTCAATACAGAACGTACATTTCTGCACCTTAGGAACCAGCGGCTCATCATACTCATACGCGGGAATCTGGAACGGACACGCCACCATACAATAGCGGCACCCCATACAACGGCCGGCGTCATATTCGACTGCGCCGTTTTCCCGTTTCTCCAATGCGGACACAAGACACGCTGACACGCAAGCCGGGTCGTCGCAGTGCATACATTGAAACTTTACGTTTAAGGGTTTCTCTGCGGCGGGCGGATCATACTGGTTGACGATGGTGTAGTGGTCAGAGTCAGGGCGCCTCAACATTTCGAAGACGTCCACCGTTTCCCATGATTCCAGCGTTTGGGTGGGTAAGTGGTTTGACTCGTTGCAAGCCCACTCACACTTGCGGCAGCCGATGCACTTTGTTACGTCTACTAATACGCCGTATACATCCGCTAAGTTTTGTTTCGCTTCATTCGCAAAAACGGGACGGCCTGCAACGCAGACCGTCCCGGCAATTGAAGCGGTTCTAAAGAAATCGCGTCTGTCCATGATGTTTCTCCTGGAGGAAGGAGAAACGCAGAAGCGCCTACTCTTTTGGCGACGCCTCTCCATCCTCGATGATGTTTTGCTTCTTAAGACGCTCGTACTCTAACGGATGGCGATGCTTCAAGTGGTTCACGGTCATCTTGCCGTTTAACCAGGTGACGCTCATCGGGTATTCTTCCGGGTGGAAAATCACGAAGAAGAAGTGCCAGACAATGATCGCCAATGTTGCCAATATAGCTTCATAGTAGTGTATCTCTTCTGCAATGTCTATCAACCATTTAGGCATATATTCAAATGCTAATATAGGGAACCATAAAATAAGCCCGGTCGCCACCATGATGATGATGCCCCAGATCAACGCCCAGAATTCCATCTTTTCGGTGTAGTCATAGCGGTCAAACTTCGGCGGCTCCTGCCGTCTGCCGAGATAGAACATCATGTGTTGCCAGAAATGCACCACGTCTCGCGGCCCGGGCATAAAGGCCATCGTCTCGCTGCGGCCGCGCTTGGTGAGAATCATATAGCCTCCATACAACACCGACGTGACGATCATGGTGGCCCCGGCGACGCGATGCAGGAAGGCGCGGATGTATTCGGTAAACCCGGCAAAAGACAACATGGTCACCCACCACGAATTGGGGCTGATGAGCGCAAATCCGGTAATTGCCAACATAATGAAAGTGATGGTCAACATGACGTGGCAGAATATTTCAAACCCGGTAAAGCGTTGATATGAAGTTTGGCTGCCCTCTTTGCGGAATTTCTCTTTCATCAACGCCCAAATAATCACGCCGTTGTGAAGCAACATGCCGCCGATAATGAGAATGATGAGCGGGATGTATAAGCGGGGCACCCAAGCGACGATGTATTCGGAACGCAAGGTCACGTCAGAGTGAATCGGCGCCGCAAGAACATTTTTGCTGATACCGGGGTGGCATGTTCCACAGGTTTGAACCAAGCGCTCCGGGCTGACCGTCGAGCGGGGGTTTGATGACGGCAGAATGAGGTGGTTGCCGTGGCAACTACTGCAAATGGCGACTTTTTTGGATCCGCCCTGTAAGGCCAAGCCGTGGTAACTGTCGAAATAGTTGTCGACTTTCCCGCCGGCGATCTGGTACTTTTCATTAATAACAATAGACGAGTGGCAGCGTCCACAGGTGTTGTCGGACAGTTGGAAGAACGAAACCGGCGAGCGTTCGTCTTCGGTGCGGAAGATGGCGTGTTCGCCGTGGCAGTCGGTGCAGATCGGGGCGTCTTTGTGTCCATCGGTGGCTGAGATGCCGTGTGAACTCTCTAAAAACTGGTCGCGTTCGATGGTGTGGCATTGCCCGCAGGTTTGCGCCACATTGCTGAAGTTGGTTTTTGAACGGACGTTGTTAAGCGGCAGGATGCTGTGAAAACCGTGGCAACTCACGCAGGACGGCGCGTTTTTATTGCCCGCAGTGAGTTGGCGCGCGTGGACGCCTTCGCGGTAGAGCGATTCCATCTTAGGCGCGTCGGTGTCGTAGTGGTGAATGATGTGGTCGTCAGAGTGGCAAGCGCCGCAGGTGTCTGTCACGTTAAATAATTCTACGGGTGAGTTTTCATCGTGCGCGGGCAATATCTGGTGCGCTTCGCCGTGACACTGAACGCAAGTGGGGCCTTGCTCGCCTTTATGCACTGAGAGGGTGAGTTCTTCCTGGATGTCGTCGTGGCACTGCGTGCAGCTGACTTTGTTCAGCGCGTCTTCGTGTGGAATCTCTTCGATATCGTCATGGCAGTCGATACAGGCGAATTCGGCGTGAATCGAATGAGAATTAAGTTCACGGTTGATGAACATCGAAACTTCTTCGCCGTCAATTTCGCCGACGATATCCGCTTCGCCGTGACATTCCATACATGATTGGTTGTCGTCTACGTCTTGCGCGAATGCAACGGGGGTAGGCGGGACAAGGCCAATGAGGGCGATGGCGCCAAACGCAACAATCCATAGAACCGCCGTTCGAATTTTCATGTTTATCTCCTGTTGTGGGCGATTCGCGTTGATAGTCTCAACGCAATAGTATATGTGAAACGAACTCAGCCGTTTTCTTCTTACATATAGACAAACAACATGCCATAGATAATGGCCCCGACCAAGGTCAGGCCGATGGTCAAGAACGATAGGCCAAAGATCCAGGAGCCTATCACCAACCAGCGCGGCGGCGGGCCGACGATGTAATCTTCCAGCACGCCTTCTTCAACCATTTGATCGTACTCACGCTTCCGCTCTTCTTTGAAATGTTCGATGGGAATGCGTCCGGTGAAGATGACCGGGTCCATCGGGAACACGCCCGGGCGGAAGTGCGTGTTGAAAAAGTGAATCGTGAAAATAAACGCAGAGGCCAAGAGCGCTTCGTCGCTGTGAATAATGGTCGCAACATTAATGAACCAACCGGGCAAAATACGCGTCGCCGTCACGGGGAACCAAAGTATTAATCCCGTCGTCCCAATGATTGCGACGCCCCAGAATACGGCGAAGTAGTCAAATTTTTCCCAATACGTCCAACGCCCAAAGGTTGGACGGGGGCCAAGCCCGAGGAACCATTTCATGTTCGCGCCAAATTCACGCAGGTCTTGCAGGTTCGGCACCATCGAATAGTCCGCTGTAAAGAGGCCTTTGATGGTCATGCGTCCTGAAGCAAACAGGCGTCCTAACATGAACAGGTGCGTTCCAAAATAGGTGAACGTAATAATGGCGGCGAAGCGGTGAATGATGCCGGTCCAGTATGGGCCGCCCAATGCGCCGGATAGCCAGCCAAAGAACGCCACGTCAGGGAACTTCAAAGTCATGCCGGTCGCGGCCAGGCTCAGGAAACTCACAATCACCATCAGGTGTAGGATGCTGTGAACGGGCCGGAAGCGGCGGACAAATTTTTGGTCAGAGCCGTATTTGATAATCGGCCCGCCATATTTCAAATGATGAATGAGCGAGCGAATAAACCACAACAACGTATGTAAGCCAAAGAAGCCTAAAGTGCCGACCAATAAGGTCGTCATAAATAAGAACGAATAATACAACGATGGATAGTTTTCTTTATCATGGTGGGTCGCATGAGTCAGGAACCCGGTGAACTTGCGGTGAGACCCGGGGTGGCATTCCTTGCAGGTGTCAATGATGTTGTTGAAATGCAGCGACGAACGCGGATCGGAGGACGAGAAAATGCTGTGCGAGCCATGGCAATCATTGCAACGCGCCGCAACCGTATCTCCCAGTTTAGAGACTTTGCCGTGATAGGTTTCAAAATACGTTTCCGTTAACTCTTCATGGCAATGACCGCATTGCTGGATGATCTGCGTGCGGAAACTTGCCTCATCCGTTCGTTGCGCGGAGTGCGACTGGTGGCAATCGTGGCAAGTCGGCAATGGTTCATCAGTGGTGCTCACCAACGAACTGTGAATGCTCTGTTGGAAAGTCTCAAATATGCCCAAGTGGCATTTGCCGCAGGTTTCGGCTACATGCGCCGGGTTCACAGATGATTCGGGATCGTTCGCAGGCAACGCGAGGTGGGCCGTATGGCAATCGGAGCACATGGCGGTGACGGTCAAGCCGCTTTCCATCAGCCCCTTGCCGTGGATGCTCATGCTGTAACTTTCCTGAATGTGCACGGTTTCTGTATTGCGCAGCGCAGCCGATTGGCCGTCGGCGTGGCATTGGCTGCACAATACGGGCACATTGCGCGAAAAGGTTTTTGAGGTGGAGTCTGTCTTGGGCAAAATTTCATGATCGCCGTGGCAGAAGACGCAAGACGGCGCATCAGGATCGTTTCGTAGTTCTAATTGCCCATGAACGCTTTTTAGGTGCTTTTGGGCGTCTTCTTCATGGCAAATTGAGCAATCGACCGGCTGGCTGTCTTTGCAGACGGGCGTGTTGTCAGGATGAACGTCAAAGTGACAGCTTACGCAAGTCAGTTTTGAGTGGATCGAACGCTGCAGCGGATCGCGGTCGACAAACAAGTCAACGATCTCGCCATTCTCTTCTTTATGTAAGCGATCATCTTTGTGGCAGGTCATGCAGGTCTCATCGCTGATGCGCGGGCCGTCGTCGTAATAGACGCGTCGTATCTGGTGCGGCTGGTGGCAGTCGATACAGACCGGCAGTTTGTCTGCTTCTTGTTGCCACAGACGGCCTTCGATGACTTTCTCGTGAACGCGCTCAATTTGCCCGTGGCAGGTCATGCAGGTTGAAGACAAATTGGCGATGTTGATTTTAGAATTGGGATTTTGATGAGGCAGGATGTCGTGCGTCCCGTGGCAACTGGTGCAAACGGCGGAAACCGTTAGCCCCCGGCGCAACAACCCTTCGCCGTGAATCGACATCGAATAATTGGAGACGACGTTGTGCTGGTGCAGTTCATGCGTCTCCGTCATCGGCGTGCCTTCTTTATGGCACTGCCCGCAGGTCGAGGGAATATTAAAAATGTATGTTTTTGATTCTGGGTCCGTGGGCGGCAGCACATCGTGTTTGCCGTGGCAGGTGAAGCATTTTGGCGCCAGCGCATCTTTACGTTCGAGCGCAGCGACGCCGTGGACGCTTTTTGCAAAGACTTCTAACTGGTCATCGTGGCAGGTAGAGCATTCAACTTTTTTGAGTTCAAATTCGTGTGGAAACTCTTCGATATCGTCATGGCAGTCAATGCAGGCAAAGCCGCCGTGGATGGATTTTTCAAACTTGGCGTAATCGACAAAAACAGAAACTTCGCGGTCATCAATTTCGCCGGTAATGTCTTCTTCGCCGTGACATTCTATACACGATTGGTTGTCATCAATTTCCTGACAAAACGCTGGAATCGTAAAAAACAGAATAAAGAGAGAAATTAAAGTGGAGCGATGTATGTTTGTTGTTGTGAAGCGATGCATGTCCACCTCGGTGTGTAGTTCTCAACAATGCGTTTACTTTAAGAGTATATTCCTATTTAGCTAAGAAAGTAAACGGTGCAATCAGGTTTTTGGTCAATCTTTACAGTCAAATCAGGTTGCGCCGTTTAATCAATAAAATTTAAATTTATTAATTTGATAAATAATAATATATATAAAGTTTATAAACTATTTTTTGGGAACAAATTAACTTTCTATTCCGATTAAACCATAGAAATGAAAAAAAATCACAAAAATTTGAATTAAGATATTGCCAAAACGAAGGACAATGTGTTAGATATATTCATTGCTGTTTAGCTATCAAGCGATTCAGCCTATATAACGCTTCATCTTTGGGTATTTCGGAATGGTACGTAACATCTTGCTTGCTGCTTCATTGTTCGTCGCTTTATGCGTTGCTCCACAGGCGTACGCGCTGGTGGAAATACTTCCCATATCTCCACGAATTGTTGACCAGGCGGACGACGACTTCTTTGACGTTACATCCTCTGGCATTCCGATTGTCAGTTTGGGATCCAAAGCGTTTCTTCAAGTTTCCGCCGATGAAGCGCTGACCGGAATTTCCTGGACTTTTTCCAGCAAGCCCGCTGGCTCAAATACATCCTTCTTAAACGGAACTTCTACGCTAACCGCTCTCATTCCAGATGTCGTTGGCATCTATGAAGTGCGGGTAAGCGCGACCCTGGCATCCGGCGAGGCCTTGAATGACGCTGTCAGTATTGTTGCCGGAACCTTTGAGGGCGTCGGCAATTTAAATGGCGCCGCTGGTTTTCCCCATTGCGCGGTTTGCCATCCAGCTAACGCCGACGAATGGCTAGACACAACCCACGCGACAATTCTCTCGTCTCATTTAAATGGGATGAAATCCGGTCAGTATGACGAATCATGCTTTGAGTGTCACTCGTTGGGGTATCGTCCTGGCGCGTTACCGCCCAATGGCGGTTTTGACGACGCCGCCTCAGCAGAGGGCGTTGAAGTCGGCGATTTGGCCGACCAGGTCAACTTGGCGTTTGAAGTGAATCACGATAATGATCCCGATAACGATGTCGCTTTCTGGGAAGAATTAAGCCCGGCCCTTCGCGCCGAATCAAACGTGCAGTGCGAAATGTGCCACGGCCCCGGCAGCCAACACCGAGGCGTTAAACAAGGTATCTTTAAGCCTTGGAACTCCAACTCCTGTAATCAATGCCATGATTCAATGGGCTTCGATGGTCATCCATACTCGCATGACTCATCAGGTCATTCCAAAGTTATTAGCACTTTTGCCAGTGACCCCGCCCGGCTTCAAACGTCGTGCGCGAAATGTCACTCCTCCGAAGGTTTTGTGACTTTGGCTGTTGACGGCGGGACGGTGGATGATCTGGATGCTGGTATTGCACCTCACGGCGTGACCTGTGTGGCCTGCCATGATCCGCATGATGCGGCGCTGCCCAGTCAATTGCGCTTGAGCGGCGACGTTGTGTTAGAGAGCGGCCATACATACAGCGGCGGCAAGGGCGGGTTATGCGCCAGTTGCCACGACTCGCGTATTAGTTCCGACCTGTTAGCGTATATCGAAACCAGTACGCGCGGGCCGCACCACGGTACCCAAGCCGACGTGATGTTGGGCGTGAATGCGTGGGACTTCGGTGCGCCGTTCGTCAGCACGGAATCTGTACATAATGAAGTTGTCGAAGATACCTGCGTCGCTTGCCACATGGCGACTGTACCCGACAATGGCTGGACGCAAGAGCAGGGGACAGTGCTCGGCGGTCACAGTTTCGCCGTCGTGAATGCTGAAATGGGCATTGATAATCATGGCAACGCTTGCCTGTCTTGCCACTTGACCATGACGGATGTTGATCGGTTGTTGCCTGAATCAGGCCAGGATTATGACGGCAATGGCGTCAAAGAAGGCATCCAAACCGAGATCAAAGGTTTGATGGCGGCGACGGCGGCCAAATTACAAGAACGCTATCCAGACGTAACCCTCAATGACGATTTATCGCTGAACGTTCCGTCTGCGGTATTCGCGCTGTTGACTTTTGATGAAAAGGCGGTCATTCACAACTACCGCTTGATGCACAACGACGGCAGTTACGGCGTTCACAATGCGCGTTTCACCGTTGAAGTCTTACAGAAATCATATAGCGCTTTGGTGGAGACTGGCTTCGCGTCTGATTTCCCCACGGCGTTTACTGTTGGTTCAGTGAACGTTATAGACTGGCCATCATACTAATTTGTTCAACCTAAGGAGTATGCATCATGAAGAAAATTATCTTGCTCGCATGTTGTTTGACCGCCATTGGACTGATGCTTCTTCCGTCGCAAGTCACCGTTAGCGACGAAGAAGAAATTGAATTCGTCGGCGCGGCGAAATGTAAAATGTGCCACAATCGCGCCAGCAGCGGCAAATTTCACGACGACTGGTCAGAAAACAAACACGCAAAAGCCTTTGATTTGTTAAAAGGCGATGAACAAAAGAACCCAGAATGTCTCGCCTGCCACACCACCGGCTATGGAAAGCCCGGCGGATTTGTGAGCCTGGAAGAAACCCCCAAATTAGCAGGCGTTCAATGTGAAATGTGCCACGGCCCCGGAGGCAAGCACTATAAATCAAAAAAAGATAATGTGATTGCTCACGCTTGGGAGCCGGAAGCCAAGACCTGCGAAAAATGCCATAACGACAAAAGCCCCGACTGGGACCCTGAACGCTACGAAAAAGACGGCAAAAAAGGCGGCTTCATTTATGATGTCGCTGTAAAAAAATCCAACCATAACGCAGTGTTTGAAGCATTGGGCAAAAAGCCTACAAAGACGGGCGATCTGTAAGATACAACAAAGGACAATGGCGCAGCCGGTATGAACATCACGATATCCCGATTCTTTCTAAGCATTCTTCTTCTCGGCGCGGCGGGGGCGGTCTCGTTTCCTGCCGACGCCGCAGATGCTGACGCGGACGTTGAAAGCGCGACCCACTCGTTTTCAGCGATGAAAATAAAAGGCAGCCTCAACAGTTCCTATTATTTTCGTAGCAGCGATGGAGAAGATGACAACGATTTGTATACATACCTCTCCATGCAATTCGATGACATCGTCGAAGACCACATGGACGGCGCCTTCTCGCTTTTCTGGCATTATGACCTGGACGGCGAAACCGGCGGCAGCTATGCGTATGATCCGTTTCTCGACATTGACCAAGCCTCCAGCCGCGAGTTTCGCGCCTACACAGGCTACGTCAAATTGAAAGAACTCGGTTTTGAAAGCAGTTGGTTGCGCCTTGGCCGCCAGGTGTTGGAAGAAATCGACTACGCTCACTTCGACGGCGCGACCTATGGGTTCTCGCCGATGGAGAAATTAGAAATCCAATTCTTCGGCGGCGCTCCGGTCACATTCTATTCCGGCAGCGGCGGCGATGCGTTTTATGGAACCAACATCGACTACCGCTTTTCCGAGCGGCTGCGTGTCGCGGGGCGGTATTACCGTTATGATTCCGATCCCTTCCAGGATGACATCGCTGAAATTGAAATCTGGAACCAAGTCACCTCATGGTTAATGACCCACGATAAATTTTCCTTGTTAGACGGAGAGCCGTACTTGCTCGAAGATAATGTCTACGCCCGCTTCGAGGCGATTGATTTAGACGTGTTCTTCAAATGGCTGACGTTATTTGACCATGTTGAAGATCACACCGTTAATTTCAATCCCTATTTTCCATTGTTAAATGGATACGAACCGTTTAACTATATTTCGTTGTACGGTATCAAAGGGCTGGGCAAATATTTGAGTGTTTCAGGCGGGGTTGATTATCGCGCCGCTGACGAAGGAACCGACGTCGAAGAGTATAATAATCGCGATTACGTTCGCGGAACGGTCGGCGTTGAAGTGTACCCGACCGAACAACTCACCATCAGCGCAAACGCAGAGTTTTGGCGCGCCGATCCCGACGACGAGTTCACCGGTTTCTCAGGTGAAGTTGAATATAAGCCAAACAAAAAATGGACGCTGGCCGCCGGGGCGGAATATGGCGAATACGTTCAAGAATATCGCGACGAGTTTTTGTTGTTCTTCGGCGAGTCGCGGGTATTCCGTATCAGTCCCGATGTGATTACCTACTACGCCAGCGTCAAATGGCAGCCGACCAACCGGGTTTATACCAAGGCGTCGTTTGAGATTGAAGACAGCGATTATGAGGACGACGAATGGTACGCCTTACGGTTGCAAGCAGGGGTGACGTTTTAATTATGATGAATAACGCCATTCGTAACTATATAACGCCGTTCGTAATTGTTCTTGCTGGTTTGTGGATCGCCGGGTGCGACCCCGCTGAGACGCCGCAGAATTTTCCTCACGGTCCGCACATTGAGCAAGAGATCGAATGCGACGCCTGCCACTCAATCGAGCCGGAAGGCATCACCATGCCGGCGGTCGAGACATGCACCATGTGTCACGATATTGAAGAAGACGAAGCCTATAATCGTTGCAAGGAATGCCATGACAAAGTCGGCTTCCATTTGACCAATGACAAGACGGAACTTCTGGTCAGTCATCAGGATGAGTTCGATTCCAGCATTCCTGATGCGATTAAAGAATTGCAGTATCAACACGCAGAACTTTGGGAAGATTCTTCCGAATGTTTGCTGTGTCACGGCAACTTAACGAATGCGAAAGGCTCGTCTGTCGACAACATTCCCAGTATGGAAGTTGCGATGGCAGTGCATGACGCAAAAGGTTTCTCAAATGATTGCCAGATGTGCCATAGTGAAATCAATGAGTGGACGGCCCCGGCGAATCACGACTCATCCTGGGACCGCATCCACGGACAGTTCGCAATTATTCAAGGCAAGCAAGACTGCTTGATGTGCCACCAGGAGTCCACTTGCCAAACCTGTCATTCGCTCGAAAAACCGCGCAACCACACATCGTTGTTCCGTCATAAGACGCACGGCGTGTTGGCGTCGTTTGATCGCGGCAAGTGCATGACATGCCACCGCAGCGATGAATGCACCGTTTGTCACCAATCCAGCGCTGATCCAATTCCAGCGGCGTCATACCACACGCCAGACGCTTCATGCCTGTCCTGCCATAGTCCTATGGCGTCACAAGGGCCGGCTCCAAGACCGCCGCAGCGCTTCTTTAAGCCGATGCCGCACCGTATGATGATGGGGCTGACCGCAAGTAAGTGTCTGGAATGTCACATGTTCTAATGGGATTTCCGCGAGAGGAAACGACAGCGTTTCTATATTTCTTATTGTAGAGTCTTATGCCAAAAAAAAGATGAGATTGGCTGGACATAAGTTGACTTTTCTAGTACCCTTATACCAAGTTTCATAAGATTGTCGGTGAATTCCGCAATCGAAGACACAACATTTTTGTACGATATCACCAACGACATTTCATAACTTGATTCGCTTATGATGCTACTACCCGCATCCTATAGGAACCGTATACTTGATCCGCAGCAGGGCGCCGATCAGCTGCAAGCAGGTTATCGCCCTGCCGATCTGCATGTCCACTCATCATGTTCGTATGATGTGCTGCCGTTCCCTGACTTCCACCCGGAAGCCATTTATCAAGAGGCGTTTAAGCAGGACTTTGCGTTTATCTCGATTACCGACCACGATACGATGGACGCATACGATATTATTGGTTGGGAGCGCGAACGTCTGGTTCCCGGCGTCGAGATCACATTGTGCGATCCGGTGCGAGTGGGGCATACCATCCATGTGAACGTCTACCAACTCAATAAGTCGCAATTCAAAACTCTGAGCGATATCGCACAAAAAGACCGCAACATTGAGACGTTTGTTGCATTCTTAAAAGACCAAAATCTTCCCTATACCTATAATCATCCCTTCTGGTTTGTCCCCAAAGAAAAACCCAACTACCGGGCGGTCGATGAAATTATCGAACTGTTTCCGGTGATTGAATACAACATGAAGCGCGTCCGTAAGAAAAACCTGATGGCGCTTTGGCTGGCGGGCAAATATAACAAAGGCATCATCGCCTCGACGGATACCCATATCGGCAAAATTGGTCGCGCTTATACGTTGTCTCAGGGCGAAACCTTTGCGGAATATTTTGAAAACATCGCCAACTGCAACGCATATATCGTCCCGCAAGATTTGAATATTAAGAACCTGAATTATGAGATCGCCACTTGGATCGAAGTCATGTTCAGCCTGGATGACGTCGATTGGGAAAAATCGCGCATCACCGGGTTCAAAGCGGTCGATGAACTGATTAACTTTTTCGCGATGAATACCTCCGAAGACTACCCGCGCGTGTTTCCCTTGATGGAGTCTTTTTTCCGCAAGATCGCCAAAACCGGGTTCTTTTCGCTGTTATATCTAGGCTCACAAAACTACAAAGCCCGCAAGATCCGCAAACTGTTAGAAATCCCCAACCTCGCGTAGCCATTCGGTTGTCAGGGTGAAGCGAATGGCGTACGATACCATTCCTCAAGCACAATTGCGCGGCAAAGGAACGATCCATGAGCGTCGATTCACCAACGCTGATAAAGAATGCTGTTGAACATCACTCGGCTGTTTCTAAAAAAGGGTTTTTAGAACGGCTTTTTTCATTCTGGTTTGACGGCTTTGTTTATAACCAGATTTGGGAAGACCCCCGCGTTGATATGGAAGCGCTACGGGTTGACGAAAACAGCCGCATCATGACCATCTCGTCAGGCGGATGCAATATTCTCAATTACCTGACCGCGAAGCCGGACGCGATCCATGCGGTTGACCTCAACCAATATCACATCCATTTTACCACGCTCAAATTTACCGCGTTGCGCCATCTGCCCAATTACGACGCGTTTTTTGATTTTTATGGTCGCGCTGACAAACCATCGAACGTCGAAAATTACGAGCGATTTCTGCGAGACCATCTCCCCAATGAAACGCGCGAGTATTGGGACGGTTCCGCCTTTGGCGTGAATGCGCGCATCGAATATTTTGAAAAGAACCTATATAACTATGGCGCGATGGGCTTCTTCATTCGTTTCGTTCATAAACTGTGCGAATGGTTCGCCAAACATCCGCGCCTGATGTTAGAAGAGAACGATCCACAAAAACGCGAGGAACTGTTCGAGCGTGTGTATGGGCCGTTCTTTGACACCTGGATCGTGAAGTGGTTAGGGCGGATGCCGTTTATGTTTTACAGTCTGGGCATCCCGCCGCAGCAATTCGAGTTTATGAAAAAAGAATGCAACGGGCAGTTGAACGAACTCTGCCGCGAGCGCATCAAGCGCATGTGCTGCCAGTTTCCGATTGAAGAAAACTACTTCGCCTGGCAGGCGTTCGACCGCAAGTATGACGTGGAGAACCGCGTTGCTCTGCCCGATTATCTCAAACAGGAAAACTACGAGACCGTCAAAGCGGGGCTGGACAACGTCACCCTGCAACTGGTCTCGACGACGAATTTTCTCAAAGCCCAACCTGACAACAGCCTCAACCGCTATATTCTTCTCGACTCAATGGACTGGATGGACGCCGACGATATGACCGAACTGTGGACGGAAATCGCGCGCACCGGCGAACCCGGCAGCCGCGTGATTTTTCGCACGGCGTCGTTCGAGTCGCCCATCGAAACCGCCCTGCCTGATGAACTGCGCAAACGCTTCGTCTATGAAGAAGAAGCCTCGAAGGCGTGGTTTATGCAAGACCGCTCCGCGATTTACGGCGGTTTTCACGTCTATGAACTAACGGCGTAGCCATGACTGAGTCTGCCAACCATGCCGAATTGATGGACCAGGTGTATCGCTATCAGCGCTACATCTATAACATCACCCGCAAATTTTACCTGCTGGGCCGGGACTCGTTGATTGACGAGATGAATGTGAACCCCGGCGAGCGCGTACTTGAAATGGGCTGCGGCACCGCCCGCAATTTGATTGTATTCTCCAAGAAGAACCCCGAAGTCATTTGTTACGGTATCGACGCGTCGCAGGAGATGCTCGACACGGCGCAGAAAGACGTGAACCGCGCGGGGCTGACTGAGCGCATTGTCTTAAAACGGGCGCTGGCGGAGCAGGTTCGGTATGAAGAAATATTCAGTTTAGAACAGCCGTTCGACGCAGTGATTTTTTCATACTCGCTGTCGATGATCCCCACTTGGAAAGACGCGATCCAGACTGCGCTCGATAATCTCCGTCCGGGGGGCATGATCTATATTGTCGACTTTTGGGACCAAAGCGGTTGGCCGAAATGGTTTCAATTTATATTGCGGCAGTGGCTGGCGTTGTTTCATGTCCATCACGAGCCGGAACTGATTGATTTTCTCAAAACGTTTGAAAACAAAGGCGCGGGCAAGATCGAGATTGACTCTATCTTTCGCCGCTACGCCTTCAAAACCCGCCTGAAAAAAAAATAACCCTCCTTTAGGCATCAAGCCGGGGAGGGCGAGGCTCCTGCCGAGCCGCATTAATGGAATACGCTATCGGTTTTACGCGGCTCACCAGGAGGTTCGCCCTCCCCATAAAAGATATGTTTTCACCTATTCATGCGCCTGACGATAGGCGATTCAGTGGCTGATGGTGTGAAGAAATCATCGCTGAATTCGACATCACCATTTTTTACGTCAATTAAGGTAAACACCAATTCATCGCGAAAGCCGTCTTCAAAAAGTTTTTGACTGTGTACAACTTTTGGTACAAGCAATCCGCCGTGGTCTTCAAAGTCTTCGCAGACAAATTGGAGAATAACCTTGCCGTTTTGAATATGTTCGCATTTTGTCCAATAGTTGGGGTTTTCGTCGAGCAGGGTGAACTCAACATGTCGGTCTCTGCTCTGCAAGGTCGGGCTTTCAACAAATAATTTTTGGACGCCGTCTTTGTTGATTAGGCGTTTTTCGTAGTGGGCCGATGGGGCAAATACGGTTTCCATGCCCGAGCCAAAGCGGGCGAAACAGCCAAAGTCAGTCCAGCGGCGGGTTAAAAAATCTCCCGTTCTGACTACGTTGTCATCAACAGTCGTCATCGTGCCATTGAGGCCGTCGTACAGGTAAAAATGTTCTGTTCCATTGGGCTCATTGGGGCGATAGACATCTTGCCGAATTTTTGTCCCATCGGATGAGAAGACATATATAGCGTCTACAGGTTGCTTTTTGATGGCCTCTTGTCGCTCCGCGATCATTTCTTCAAGGTCTTCATCTGTTACACAAGCCCAATTTTGCTCTTCTTCGGAAGATAAAGTTTTATTTTTTCTATCTTGTAAAAATTTTTGGTATTGCTGAATCTCATCCTTGTAGTCTTCAATGATTGAGTCGGGCATGTTGACGTCGTAGAATTCCAATACTTGGAAAGTGAGTTGTATATTCTGAACAGATTGGAATTCTTTTTGAACGGATTGAGATAATTCAAGAATGGAAGCGACTTCAGCTATTGCATTAGATTGAACAAAGAATAGCGCTAAAAAAGAAACTGAACTGAGAATCAATCTTTTATTCATCTTCTTTCTCCCCTCCAAATCTGTCGGTGACTAGAATATATCTCTTATGGGGGGGGGGGGGTAAATATCTTTTTCTAAAATTTTTGCTATATAAGTATAGGTAACATGAAATCGACCCGGTCTTCCGCCGCTACGCCTTCAAAACCCGCCTGCGCAAAGAGGGCGAGAAGCCCGCGCCGAAGCGAAGGAAATTGTACTCACCTTGCGAATTTTCTCACTCTCGAATCACGACGCGAAAGCCCAGCGCAACGTAGACATCGTCGGGTTGGAAGGTGCTGCGTACGGCGCTGCGGACGAATTGCGGGCCGTCTTGCCACGAGCCGCCGCGAATGATTTTTGAGCGGCCCCGCTCCGGCCCGGCGGGGTCGACTTGCGCCTCGCTGGAATAAAACGCAAACCAATCGTCGCACCATTCCCAGACGTTGCCGAGCATGTCATAGACGCCAAAATCATTCGCCTCAAATGATCCCACCGGCGCGACGGCGGCGAAACCATCGTCACACGGGAACGTGCTGGAAAAAGCAGGGAAGAAAGTCGTGCTTTGAATGTCGGCGACATTGGCGCGGGAGCAGGTCTCGGTGTTCGTAAAATCATCGCCCCAGGGTCGGCGCGTCACCGTACCCGCGCGCGCTACATATTCCCACTCGGCTTCTGTCGGCAGCGAGAACGTATATTCGGTGTTGTCCGTCAGCCAGTCGCAAAACTCTTGCGCCCGCTCCCAAGTGACGTTCGCGGCGGGCATGTCGTCGGCGTTGAGGTCAAAATCGCCGCCTCCATTCACAACATGGTTCGATGCAAATTGCCTTATCTGCGCATTGGTGACTTCATATTTCCCAATCCAAAAATCTTGGGTGATGGTGACGGTGTGCGCGGGCTTTTCGACTTCGCGCGCATGAGGGTCAACGTTGTCGGCGCCGCGAATGTAAGAGCCTTTGGGGATTTTCACCATCTCCATTTTGATCTCGTTGCCAAGGTTGACTTCAACCGTCTCGCCAGTTGGAACGCCGGACGCAGGAGTCGGCGTAGGCGTCACGAGCGGCCCGGCTTCGACCTGCATGTAATAAATATTATCGGCGCTGTCTGGGTCAAAGAAAAATGCGCCAAGGTCGGGCCCGCTTTTTCTCAGGTCGAGCCACGCCAATGATTGCGTCCAACCGGGCGGGAACACATTGATTGGGCCTTCGCGAAGAATGCCCTCGCTGTCAAAGCCGAACAGCGATTGGGTGCTGCGGTCGATTCCCCAGATGCGGTTATTCAACCATTCGATGTCAGCGAGCGCTCCCGCTTCAATGACCCGGTCGAGGCCAATGCCGTTTTCGTCGATGCGGTAGAGCCTTTGCCCAAACGAACTGTTGCCAAGAAAATAAAACACGCCGTTTTCATCGCCTGCGATGGCGCCTTCGACCCAATTCACTGGAACCGAAATGGGCGATTCATGCAAGACGACGCCGTCTTTATCGAAGATCCAGGCGTGAATTGGCGCCCCCGCGCTGGTGGTCGGGTAGGCGACCAGGATGCGTTCGCCGCTCCATTCCGCATAGACCCAATCTAAATCGTTTGGGAATTCAGAGATCGCTTGAATGTTTGTTGTACCGAGAAAATCTCCAATGGCGCTTAAGCGGTGAACGCTGATCGTGTTCGGGAAGCGCAACACGGCCATCACCCAGCCTTGGTCGGAGCCTGCAAATGCCCATCGAAAGTCATTGGCGCCGAGGTGGTCAACGTCGACCGCACTGCCAACGGGATCCGAAAACGTGAATGGCTCAAAACGAAAGCGGCGCGTGAAGGCCGGGTCTTCAAAAAACATTCCGAATAACAGGCCGCCGTCCGCCAGCGATACACCGGAATAATCTTCAGAATTGATCGGCAACTTGCGATGGAAGATTCGCCCAAAGCGATCAAACGAAATGAATAGCGGGTCGCCGAGGTTGTTGTATCCAAAAGCGGAATATCCCAACTGGCTATCAGAGAGATAACCAATGCGTGGAATTATCACCGGTTCTAAAAATAATTCGAGTGCGCGGTGGACTTCCCATAAGCGCACGGGTTCCGGCGTTGGGATGTTGGGATCGGGCGTGGGAGCAAGCGGCGTTGGCGTGGGGGTTGGCGTCGGTGTGGACGGAATAGTGATGGGAGTCGCCGTTGCGCTTCCGGCGGGTATGGTTGGCGTAGCGGTCGCGAGCGGATCTATTGTCGGCGTCAATGTTGGAGTCGGGCCGATCGGCGTCCCGGTTGGAAACAGCGTTGGCGTTGCGGAGGCGTCAACAATTGTCGGGGTTGCGGTTGGCGCTAGCGTTGCGGTTGGCGAGGCGCCAATCGGCGTATGGGATGCAACCGGCGTGGGCGTTTGGGCAACGGTCGCCGTTGGCGTTGCGTCTGGCGTCGAAGAGGGAGCAGGCGTTGATGTTTCGAAGGGCGTCGGCGTATCCGCTGGCGTTGGCGTATCAGAGGGAGTCGGGGTGTCGTCAGGCGGCGCGGTTGGTTCGCTGGTGGCTGCCGCCGTGTAATCATTCACGATAATAATCAGGTCGTTATAATTCACGACGCCGTCGCCGTTGGTGTCGCCGTTTGTGAACGGCTCAACGGTTTGCTGCCAGTGTTGGCTCATCAATAAAAGCGAGAACAATACGTGGCTTGGGTCGCTGGTATCGGCGGCGCGCAATGGAGCGGTTGTCAAAACACAAATAACCGCAGCCAACAACACAGCCACCGCCCAACGGATATCCATTCGACGGAACAGTGACATGGGTCCCTCAACCCGAATCAGGAATTATATTAGGTATAATATAGCGGTTGCGGGAACGATATGGAAGGAATTTTGGGGTTAGCCCTTTTCGGCGATGAGCGCACAGGCGCTGTCAATGATTTGGGTGATGCGATACCCGCGTGTTGACGTATTGCCAATCATCGAAAACGCATAGGTTGTTCCGTTGCGGCTGCTGATATAGCCCGATAGCCCGCGAACGCCGTTGAGCGTACCTGTCTTGGCTAAAACGCGACCATTGGCTGCGGTGTCTTTCATCCGGCTCTTGAGTGTACCGCTGCTTCCGCTTTCGGGAAGTAGGCTTTTGAACAACGCTGCGTGAGGCGAGCGTTCGACGGCGCGCAGCAAATCGACGAAGGCTTGCGCATTGGCGCGGTTTTCGCGCGATAAGCCTGACCCGTCCGCGAGATAGATCGAATCTAAATTGCATCCATGTTGAAACAAGACGCTTTTGACGGCCATCGCGCCGACGGTGTAACTGCCGATGCCGTACATTTCAGCGCCAAGCGTTTTTAAAAAATGTTCGGCATATAGGTTCTGGCTGTTTTTTAAACAGACGTTCAATAAGCGTTCGAGCGGTTCGGAGCGATGAACGAGAAGCAGGTTCCAGGAATTGCGGTCGGGCGTTTCTACTTCGTCTGCGTCTTTGGCGCCGCCGGTGATGGTGATGCCTTCGCGCTCTAAGGTTTCTTTCAGCACGGTCACGAAATAGAGCGTCGGATTTGGCGTGCTGGCAAAATGAGTGGATGTCCGTTTTGCGCGAACGGAACCGCTGACGCGCAATGTCTTGGCGTCGTCAATTCGCTCGATGCGAACGCCTTGCACATTTTTTGAACTGCTTGCAGTTGTCACTTTATTGTCAATTTTCAGGTAGGAGGTTGGCGGGTCGAGCGTGATACTGGCGCGTTGTCCCGCTTTGGCTTCACCGCGTATGATGAGGTCGATGCACGCGTCGTTGTATGAGAGTGCGCTGACTTCAGCGGAATACCATTCTTCCCGATAGCCGGGGTCCCAGTTTAGGCCGAGATTGACGTCATCAAAATAGTCGTCGACGCCAATAATATCGCCGTCGATTGTTGTGATGCCGTCAAGTTTGAGTTTGGCGGCCCACTGGCGGAACGTTTCCGTCAAATCGCCTCCATTGAAGCGTCCGCCGATGCTGGGGTCGCCGCCGCCTTCGACAATCAGCGCGCCTTTCCAGACATTGCCCGTACGGGCGCCTGCAAGGTGCACTTTGGTTTCGTAGCGAAAGTCAGGCCCCAACTGTAACAAGGCGGCCGCGCCGGAAAATAACTTGATATTCGACGCAGGAATCAATTTACGCTCAGGCGCGAGCGAGTAGAGCGGTTTGCCGCCGTTTAATGGATAGACCAGGACGCTCCAGTTTTGGTTGGCGTTTTCTTGAAAGAGCGTGTTGAGATCATCCCGTAACGCTGCTTGGGCGGAGATCGAAAATGAAAGAGACAAAAAGAGAACGGCAGCCGCGAGGGCCGCCGTTTGGATTCGTTTCTGAAATAAGCGCATTGAGCACATCATAAGCAATCCGTTAATTCATGCCAATCTGAGTTTGAGGCGCTGCTTCGCTTTCGCCCGTGTTGGCGCCATCGTTGGCGTCTTCGAGGTTTTTGACGAAGTGTCCTTCAACATCAATCTGAACATTCACCACGTCATTTTCCTGGTTGTTAATGACAATGTTATTGATGGTGTTGATTCGGCGCGCAAATTCGATGTCATAGAAATATTCCATCGTGGCGCGATAGTCGGCGTCGAAGTCTAATGTCAACGAACGCTTGATGTAATAGTCCATGCCCTGCAGTTCCATCGTTTTGTTATAACTATCAATAATTTCCGGTGGAATCAGGCCGTCTTTTTTAAACTTGTTCCAGTTTTTCAGCGTTTCTTTGAAGCCGTCAATCTTATCTTGAATTTCTTTTCGGATTGCCGGATCGCGGATGGGATCGCCGTTTTCGTCATAGAAGGTCATGCCCATGCCGCCCATACCGCCCATGCCCATCATGCCCATACCACCCATGCCGCCCATCATACCCATACCACCGCCCATGCCGCCCATGCCGCCGTACATGCCCATGCCGCCGCCCATCATGCCGCCCATGCCGCCGGAACTCAGGGTGATGGTTGCAACATAGCCGTCGGGGCCGATTAAGTCATTTTGGATTTTTTTGAACTCCCCGTCAAAGTGAGAGCGAAGTTCATCGTCGTTGACGTTGTAGTTTTGGCCTTTGTTGATGACGTCATTGAGGGCGATGATTTGGTTCTCGACCGCTTGTTGGGCCAAGTCATAACTCAAGCGCTGAAATTCGACGATGCGGTGCAACAATTCCTTGCGAAGTTCCAGCGGATCAATTTCGAGTAAGTCCATAAGTTCATCATACGTTTTGCCTGTGTTCTTGCGGATGTATTCGAGCGTCCACAGTTGGCGAATGGCTTTAACGGTATCATCGCCGCCTTGGAGGTAATTACGGTCGAGGCCGATGGCGTGGCGCGCCATTTCATATTCGCTTTCGTAGCGCTCGCGGATATCCTGGGTCATTGACTGAACCACTTTTCGGCGTTGCGTCGCTTCGAGGCTCCCGAGCAGTTCTTCAAGACGTTCCGGCGGAGGCAAGTCATCAACGAAGTTATCAATTAATAGCGTTGATTCATTGGCGCGAAGTTCGCGGGTCGTATCGAACGCCGTTGTTACGCGGTTTTGGATGCGCAAGTCATCAAACGTGCAATCAGCGGGGAAGGCGCCTTCTTCATCAGCGCCAAGATAAACGCCGGAGATCGCTTGAGGAACGGAAATGTTTGAGGTCAAGGTTTGACCAACGGTTGAACCCATGCTGCGTCCACCGCCCATCATGCCGCCGCCCATGCCGCCCATCATACCGCCGCCCATGCCGCCCATCATACCACCCATGCCGCCCATCATGCCGCCCATGCCGCCCATCATACCGCCCATGCCGCCCATCATACCCATACCCATGCCGCCGCCCATGCCCATACCGCCAAGGCTCATGATGCCCATTTCGTCTTCGTCATTGGCGTCACGGATAGAGATGCCGGACATAAAGGGGACGCCTTTGTTCTGGCCATTGATGTAGAGGGCTTGGCGTTTGGATTCCCAAATGGCGGAGACTAAGTACCATTGGTCGGGCTTCCAGTCGCTGATGTTTGCGGTGACTGTGCTGGGAACAAGACCATCTTTGAGTTCAAAGGTCAATGTGGGGCCTTCGCCTTTATAAATCGCGACGAAATTTTCAACAGTAATTGTGGCTTGGCCAAGTGGCAATTGAATTTGATTGCGGCCAATTTCTTCTTGTTTGGCTTCGATTTGAGCCTGTAAGTCTTCACGGGATTTCTTATCAATATGGATCCCCATAAACAAGCATTTATGGTGAATTTCGCGGTCCATCGGGTCCCAGTCGGGTTTCACCCAAAATTCGACGGTGCCTTTTTTGGGATCAAGGACTTTGCGCATTCCAAGATTGGAGAACGCCATCGAACGTCCGCCTTCGGCGTAATAACCAGTTGCGTATTTTCCATCGCGGATGCCGTGGTTGACGCCCCACGAGTTGGATACGCGTAGTTTGGTGATTTGCGTACCTTGCTCGAGTTGTTGCATGCGGCTGATTTCGCTAAAAATTTCATCGCGGAAATTGATGGCGGGATTAAAGTGGTCGATCAGTTTGAGTTGTTGGTCGAGTTTTTCAAAACTATCTTGCGAGAGATCATTGTTGGTTTCAATGTTGCCAATGATTTTTTCCATCGCGCGACCAATGTCATCGACCGTGCCGACGTCCGAGACGATTTGGCGATAGCGTCCTTGAAGGCTGCTCAAGTCTTGTTTGTGTTGAGCAAGGTCCGCTTTTTTGGGAGCGAACACAAACTGGTGTAAGCACCCAACGATGGCTAGGCCGACAACGATCAGCACGATACCGAATACTTTTTTATTCATTGTCCAATCTCCGCGTTATAGCAAGAATCAGAATAGTTATTTTATTGTTTCTTCCGGTGGTTTTGAGACGCGTCGGAACTTGTCGTTCTCGCACTCATCACAACCGTTTGATTTTAGTTCTTGTACGGAAGCGCATTCTTTCTCCGGGCCGACTTCATACTCTGTTCCGCACAAGGTACATGCGTACGTTCCGCCCGGCGCGCGCCGTTCACCCGTATAGAAAGGAGTATAACGTAAATCGAGTTCAATTTCAGGTGATGGGCGGGAACTCTTTTCCCATAAATAAAGTGACGACGCATGAGCGTGAATTGAGGCGCCTTCATATTCATTAAACTGGGGATGCGTTTCGCGCAGCGACCAGCCCATTTGTAAGAGATTTTGTTGGATGTCCCACCATTCATCTACGCCCGGCGGCGGCATGGATAAGATGAATGTTCCCTGGGGCGTAGTGGCTTCCCGGCAGCGATACGCAAAGGCTGAGGCGCCATTGAGCGTATAAGGCGGGTCTGTCAACGCAACATCAAATTTCCCCTGCCAATCCGATGGGAAGTCTGTCCGCGCGTCATAGACGAGGGTTTCAACGCTTTTATCTGTAACTTCTTGAATCAAATCAAGATAGGGTGAGTCGATGTCAGCGGCTGCGATGGTTCCCAAGCCGTCTTGGTTTTGATAAACCTGCTTGCGTACCAGATAGCAGGCCACGCTGGTGAGGTCGTCGTCGCCCATAAAGAACAACGAGCGACCGAGTAGGCCTTTGTTGAGTAAAAACAATGCTTTAAGGATTCCTGTTTCTGGTGTGGCGTGGCTTTGGTCGAGCGCCATGTCCGGGTCGGGGCGCTCGTCGCAGATCGCCGCGAATTCTTCCACAACCTGCATCGCTTGCGGAGGCAAGACATTGCCGCGCCCTTGGCAGGAGGAGCACAAAAACGGCATGGCGCCTGGATTGCCAAACAAGCGCTCCAGAACCGCGTCGCCGTTTGGCGTCGTGACCAGGGTGCGTACTTCTTTCAGCACGTCGCGTTTTTCTAATTCGCGCCGAAGCGCCGCCATCACCGGGACGGGAATCTGGACATGCCACGACCAGTCATGGGTTGAGATGCCGGGGTTTTGATAAAGCGCCCATAGCGCGCGGGTGACGCCTTCAACGCCTTCGCGTAAGCGCACCGATTTTGCGAGTTCACTGAGCCAGAGGTTGAGTTCTTCGATGGTTTCGGGTTGTTTCATTATGATGGACGCTGTTCCCTTGCGCGGAGTAGCCGCGTGATGGTTTGGTTGACGGGCGTTTTGATATTTTTTTCTGCGCCCAATTGACAGATCGCGCCATTCAGTGCATCGACTTCCGTGCGGCGGCCTTTTTCGAGGTCGCGTAGCATGGACGGAAAATGCGCTGCGGTGGCGGGAACCATCTTATCATAAAAGGCCTGGCGATACTCGTCCGCCGAAGTCCAGAATTGCGGGATGCCATGCGCGGCGGTGACGGCGAAGGCTTCATCCAACACGTCATCCATCATCGCCCGCGTATTCGGGTTGTCCGCCAAGGCGCCATAGGTGACGCCCAGCAGAGCGCCCAATGGGTTCAGCGCCGCGTTGTACATAATCTTCGCCCAAATAAATTGTTCGAGTTCTTCGGTGGCTTCGCAGGGAACGCCCGCTTCGTAGAGCGTCATCGCGAATGATTGCAGATGGGGCAGGGGAAATTCCCGCCAATAATGTCCCAGCCGGATAGCGTCAAAATGAACGGTGACGTTCAGTTCGCCGGGGGCGGTCAGTTCAACGCCGGTAATAAAGCGCCCGCCAAGCGTACGTTCTTGACCAATTGCGTCTGCGATGATTTGGCAATTTCCGTAGCCGTTTTGCATCGAGATGACGATGGTCGAATCGCCGACCACCGGCTTACAGGCTTCGATGGCGGCGGGAGTATCAAACGCTTTCACGCAAATGAATATCTGGTCGAAGACGCGTTCTGCTTCTGGAATATCTTGGATGGTTTCATAGGCGGGTTGTGGGGCGACCTTGTGATTGCCCCATAAGCCTGTGATGGAGATTCCCTGGCTGCGAATGCCGTCAACATTCGAGCGGCGGCCTACAAAAAATACCGGATGCCCGGCGTTTGCTAATAATCCGCCGATCAGTGAGCCGACTGCGCCTGCGCCAAAAATGAGTGTGCGTATCATATTGAATGTTGACCCTGAAAATGAAAAAGCCCCGTGGGTACGGGGCTAGTGTAACTCATATTGATGATGAAACGCAATTAGGCGGCTGCAGGTTCGATCGAAATGAATTTGCGGTTGCGGCGCGTGTGAAATTTCACGTGACCGTCAATTTTCGCAAAAATAGTATCGTCGCGACCTTTGCCTGCAAATTCGCCTGGGTGAAACTTCGAACCACGCTGACGGACAATAATAGAACCCGCTGTCACGAATTCTCCGCCGTAGCGTTTTACGCCTAGATATTGTGGGTTACTGTCGCGACCGTTTTTTTGTTTTCCGCCGCCGCTTTTTACGTGAGCCATTGGTCTTACTCCATTTTTGGTTTGTAACGTGTTAAGATATCCGTTTGTGTGCAAAATTCAAGCGTTCAGAGCCGTATTTTGTAGATTGGAGCGATTTTACCCGTATGCTGAAGACGTTTATTCAAGCCGAAGAAATTCCCCAGGAACTCCTGGGTTCTGTATGTCAAGATGATTCAGCGCCTTATGCTGCGCGAAAAATATTAGCCAAGCAATTTACTATCGTATTGCGTCATCAAGAAGCGGCAATTCACACCGATGACCCCGAGGCGTTGCATCAAGTGCGTTTAGCGATACGCCGGATGCGGACTTGCCTGCGTGTGATGAAGCCAATGTTGGGCGACGATCTGGTTGGTAGATTAATGCCGGGCATGAAACGCACCGGGTCTATTCTCGGAGATGTAAGAGACCTCGATTCGTTCATCATCTGGTTGTCGCGCATCCGTGAATTCATGCACTTTAAAGTGCGGGTCGCGATTGATGCAATTGAGCGGGAGTCGCTGGGCGTTCGTAAGCAGGAAAAGCAAACCGTGATTGATGAATTAGAAAGCGACTCCTACAGCGAATGGACGCAAGCCTTGCTCGAGTTTCTCCACTCTGACCGGTTTGCTGAAACGACGGAAAAGACTTTGCGCGACGAAGCGCCGGGGATTTTGACGTACTTGTTGTCGTATGTGAGTGCGACGACGAAAGACGCATCGTCCGCGTCGTTCAAGAAATTACATAAACTGCGCATTCGGTGCAAATGGCTGCGTTATTTTTGTGAATTTTTTAACGACGCCTATGGCGACCGCTTGCAGCCCGTTATAAAAGAAATCAAAGTGATGCAATCTGAGTTAGGGATCGTTCAAGACCATTCCCGCGATATCAAGATGCTAACGGCGAACAAACGCAAATTCACTGAAATCAATTGCGTCGATGATAAATCGGTCGCGGCGCTGATTCAGTTTTTTAGCCGCCAGCGCCGAAACACCCGCAAGCGCTTCAAAAAAATATGGAAAGACTATACCGCTAAGAACAATCAAAAACGGTATCTGAAACTGTTTAAGAAATTTCCATCTATCGAGGAAAGTCCGGTTCAAAGTCGGTTGGATTGACCCACCCGGCTTTGAGTTTTTCGCCGTTCATGGCGCGGTCATAAAAACCGCGTGTATCGGTTCCGGCATATTCGTATTCATCAAAAATATGTCCTTGGCCGAACATGCGCGGGTCGCTCTGGCGTTTTAATTCACGCGCCATCTTTGTTTGCATTTTTTGCTTGAGCCGCGCCAACAACGCGTTGCTTGCCAGATTGTTCATACATTCGGGGTCTGTCGTGATGTTATAGAGTTCTTCTTCGGGCCGTTTGCTGAACGACGAAGCCCAATACGGGTTGGTCTTGGGGTCCATCCGCGCATCAATCAGCCATGTCTTGGTGGGGCTGCCGTCGCAATTTAAATAGCCCGTCTCAGGATCGCCCGCCGGCCATCGCGCCGGTTCAAAATTACGAATATACAAATAATCGCCTTGGACGAGGCCGCGAATGGGATAGCCCCAATCGTGAGGCCGCCCGATGTCATGGCGCTCTTTGCCGATGAGCACAAAATCGCGGCTGCGATTCACGACGCCGTCTTTGGATGATAACAGAATATCGGTCAGGCTCTTTCCTTCGATTGGTTGCATTTCGCTTTTGCGTTGGTTGACCCCGGCGAGTTCTAAAAACGTGGGCGCGAAATCAATAAAACTGACGATGTCGTCAATCGTGCGCCCTGCGTGTTGGATGCCGCCCTTCCACATGATCGCCAAGGGAAGGTGGTTCGACATCTCATATTCTTGCCCTTTGATGCGCGGGAAGGGCATTCCATTGTCGGCTGTGACGATCACGATGGTGTTGTCTAACTCGCCGCGTTCTTCGAGTCGCGCCAGCATTTTTTGCAGGTGCTGGTCGAAATATTCAATCTCGAACGCATAGTCGAGCATGTCAGTGCGCACGGTTTCGTTGTCCGGCCAGAACGAGGGCACGGCATCAACGTCGCTTAGGTCCTTACCGCCCTTGTTGATTCCCGCTTGGTATTCATAGCGACGGTGCGGTTCGATGCCGCCGTACCAGAAACAAAACGGCTGGTCGCCTGTCCGGTCATCGAGGAACGCATCAAAATTGGCGGCGTAGTCAATATCTGAAATATGTTTTGCGGGCGGCGTGGTTTTGATTTTGCTGTATTGCTTGCCTGTAAGTTGGCGTTTCTTGCCGTTGTTATCGACCGCTTCGCCTGGCGCCCACCCTTTGGCGGTGTATCCGGTGTGATAGCCGTGTTCAACCAATGTTTCTGCGTACGTTTTGAATTTGGTCGGGAAATGGGGGATATGGTTCGCGGCTTCTTCGAGTTGCCATGAATTGCGTCCGGTCAAAATGCAAGCGCGGGACGGCGCACACTTTGCGTTCGGCGTGTAGGCGCGGCTGAAGAGAACGCCTTCGCGGGCGACGCGGTCGAATCCGGGCGTGTTGACCCACGAACAGCCATAAGCGCCCATGTGAGGAAACGAAGCGTCATCGGCGATGCAAAACAAAATGTTGGGGCGTTTGGCGGCGCCGTTTGATTGAGCGGCGCGTTTTGGCGATGTTGCGCAACCCGCTAGCGACGCTGCGATTCCACATGCGCTTGATTGTAAAAAGTGTCTACGGTCCATTTCTTGCTCCTAACGGAAAGTAATCATAAGGTGTCATTGCGAGGAGGCTTAAAGCCGACGCGGCAATCTCATCCATAGAAAAGCAATACCTGTCTGCCGCAGGCTGGTCGCTTCGTTGAACTCGCTATAACACGGATCCCCCCGGCGTCTTCGACGCCACCCCCCTTACAAAAAGGGGGGATAATGCACCAAAGCCGAGTCATCATTCAGGCTTCACGGTTACGATTGCCCGGCGATAGGAAAATAGCGTCGGCTCGCCTTTATCTTTTAATTGCAAAATCACATGGATGGTCTGTTCGTTCTTGACCTTGGGCGCGACGAATGACGTCGACTCGCCGGATGATTCAGACAAACTGACGTTTCCCCGATAGGTTCCCGCTTCTCGATAGACAAACCACTTGGTCTCAAACGCGTTCCCATCAGGATCGTTAGAGCCTTCAGCGCTTAGGGTGATTTTGTCGCCGGGCTTAGCGGATAATTCGACGATGTCTTTACCGTCTTGCTCGTTCAATATTGCAATCGGGTTGTGGTTGGCGTCTTGATAGTTGCTTGCGATGCACCAGTCCATTCGCGCGGCGAAGTCATACTGAAACGCATCGCGCCAACGCCAGATGGTGGCTTGCGCAGTGGTGTGGGTTGTCCCGTCTTGCGCGGTGACGGTATCGCGGTCGTTGGTCCAGATGGGGCGCGTTTCGCCATAGGACGCATACAGTTGATAGCGTCCGCCCCAGCCGCCGTAGGCCGGGCTGATATGGCTGCCCAGGCCAGTATTGATCAGTCCCAAAAAGGACGGCGTATCACCTTCCATAATGTAAGATAATTTTGGGTACAACGCGCCTAGCGGGCCATGATTATTGATGATGTGTTCTTCCAGCCAGGGATTATCAACCAGGTCGAAATAATGAAAGGGGCCGTTTTTATATTGGCGGTCGCCTGCGATGCCCGACCAGGTGGATTTATAGTATTCATTGCCGCCGACGTGGCTGGGGGTTACGACGTAAAATAATTCAGGAAACGTAATACGCATCCAGCGGCCGGCGTTGTCTTGGTCTGAGATGGTGTAGACCCGCAGTTTAGAAACGAATTTGGCTAACTCTTCCGGGCTGCGTGAGTATTTCACGTCCCACAGCGCTTGCGCTAACGTATTGGCGCCGCCCCAGACCGATACCCACAATGGGCGCGAATCCGGCTTGTCAACTTGCTCGATCAACAGTTGAGAACCGGGCGTGCTTTGGCCTTCGCCGACGCTGTCCATGCCAAAGCCAGGCTGTCCGGTTGCGGAAACGCGTTTCAATTCATCAACGGTGGGAAAACCGTCTGCGTGTTTCAAAAGGTTATCGCGCACTTTGCCGTAGGCGTCGATGTCGTTGTGGATCAAGTCGAGCCGGGTTTTATTTCGCAGCCAAATTGAGGTGGTCGCGACCAGACCTTCTACATCATATTCATTCGAATAAACCAAAAAGCGAACCATTGATTCTTCGTCATCCGGTTCGTTTGAGATGTCAGTCAATACAAACACGCGAGGTTTTTCGGAACTGATGGCAGGGGCAATTAATACAAGCGCAAGAATAAATGCGATGAATGAATAACGAATTGCTTTCATGACGGCGGCTCCCTAATAGACTAATCTATAGAATATAGTGATTATCCTAAGAAAATTATGCTTGTATGGATAGAGCTGCGTGGAGCGCGGTTGTATTCAGAATGGGCCATCTCAGACGGTGCATCGAAAGGGAAACATGAAGAACAAGGGATTTACATTAATTGAGTTGTTGATTGTCGTCGCCATCATCGGAATCCTCGCCGCCATTGCCGTACCGAACTTTATTCTGGCGCAAACCAAAGCGAAGGTCGCCCGCGTTGAGAGCGATTTAAAAGCGCTGTCGACAGCGATGGAAATGTATCGGCTCGACCATAATGATTATCCTGACTCAGCCACGGCGAAGACGATGCAATCCATGACGCGCTTGGAAGAACTCGTCGAACCGGTGTCTTATATTGCCGCGATTCCGATTGATCCATTTAACAAATACGGCATCCCCAACCATTTGTCGGCGCGTGAATACATCTATCACAACGATACCGCCAGCGGTTGGCCGATTGGTAATTTTCTCTTATTGCGCGACCATCATTTTGGCGTCGGACGGAAACAACCCAATTGGATCATCATCAGTCACGGACCTGACAAAGAGACGCAAGATTTTGATATCGGCGGGAGCATCCCCTGGGGCGCCATCGCGTATGAACCATCAAACGGCGTGGTGAGCCGGGGCGACGTGTTCCGCTTTGGGCCATAAGGCGTAATTTCATTGCCATAAAAAAACGCTCCATGAATTTGTGGGGCGTTTGTAGAAACTGAGGAAAAAGAAAAAGGCAGGATGCATAGCGCATCCTGCCTTTAATTTTTATTGATAGCGGTTGAACTCAGTCGCCTGAGCGGTGCTTCAACTCAGGTCTGGAACGGCATACCCCGCGCGATATTGGCGCTTGAGGTGTGGATTGGCGAGTTCCGCATTGGCGCCGACGAATTGTTCCTTTTTGGGGTCGTGCGTCAAAATGGGGCTCATCCGCATGGTGTCGCTGTCGGCTTTGACGCCAAATTTCGCCAGCGATTCTTCCATGTTTTCAAGCAATGCGCTCCAGGCTTCAAGGTTCGGCATGATTGATTCCGCCTTGGCGCGTGAATAGTCGCCGCCGGTTTGGAACGCGACGTTGGCCAGGTTGCACCAGCCGGTCGAATCGTGACCGGTTTCAATTTCCGCATTAAGAACGCTCTTGTCTTGCGCACGGACGGCGTCGAGGAAATTGCGCGTGTGCAACTTCATGCGGTCGCCGCCTTTGAACGAGCGGATTTCTTTTCCGTTGAGATCAATCGCCTTGCCCGAACCGCGCTGGCCTAAGTAATAGCCGCCTTCACATGCAACGACGTATCCGCTGCCGGGGCCGGAGAACGAACGGTTGGCGGGCATCTTCCAACTGCCTTTTTTATCGGGAGCCTGATTCAGGTTTGACAGCGCAATCATGGTTGGATACAAGCCGGTGTCGAAACAGACGAAATGTACGTTGGGGGTATCGCCAGCGTCGTTCCACGCCGCGCGCCCGCCGACACTCAGGATGCGCTTTGGAGTGATGACGGCGTCTTGATAGGCGACGTTGCGTACGTCATCAAGGACGTGAACGCCCCAGTTGCCCATTTCACCGTTGCCGGTGTTGAAGTCCCAATGCCAGTCGTAGTGTAAAGCGTTGCGGTACAGTTTTTCATCCTGAGCAGGCCCAAGCCAGAGGTCGTAGTTCACTTCTTCTGGAATGACCAGAGGCGCGTTGCGTATTCCGATGCTTTCGCGGACGCCGAGGCGGTTCGCCTGGACGTAGAGAATTTTGCCGAGGGCTTTGTCATCATGTAAGAATTTTTTGGCTTCTGTTTGTAAAGGATCAGAGCGCTGCTGGGTTCCGAGTTGGACGATTTTTTTGTATTTGCGCGCTGCGTTTACCACTTGGCGGCCTTCCCATTGGGTGTGAGAAAGCGGTTTTTCGACGTACACGTCTTTGCCTGCTTGCATCGCCATGATGGCGGCGAGGCAGTGCCAGTGGTTGCAGGTCGAAACGGTAACGGCGTCGACGTTGGGGTCTTCTAACAATTTGCGCAAGTCTTTGTAATCTTTGCATCCGGCGTTGTCGGCGGCGTCTTCGACGCGGGAAGCGTCGGGGTCGGCCATCGCGACGATTTGGACGTCTTTGTGCGGCTTAAAACTGCGGTACAGTTCGCCCCCGCGACCGCCCATACCAATCTGACCGATGCCGATGCGGTCGTTGGCGTCTGCGCTGTTGGCGTCTTTGATATAGAAAGCAGTTGGAAGCGTAAATGCGGCGGTCGCCGCCACGCTTTGTTTGATAAATTTACGGCGTTTGATGGAACTCATGCTTTCGTGTCCTTTCAAAAGAGAATCAGAGTTCTTCCCCAAATGTGTATACAAATAAGTTTACCAGTTCTGAATGACGATGTTTAGTCGGATCAATTCCGCTCAAAGTTCATTGCCGGGAGTGTGGGTCGCAATATATATGGAGATCAGGATCAGGCGCCCATGCCTGAATCAATGTCATTGACTTAAGACTCGGAGCCCAGGGTTTTCGCCCCTCTTTTTAAGGGGGGTGGCGCTGAAAGCGCCGGGGGGATCTCAAAACAGCACAAACAAAGCGATACATTCAAGCAATATCTCAAGGGCTGCCGTCGCTTCGCAACGCCTTGCCCTTGCCACCCCCATTTGGGTTTTTCCATTAATTGGATGAACCCAAAAAGTGTGTCCATTTGGTTTGTCGTTGAGCGCCGTCTCAGGTATTCTTGCTTAAACGAAACCGAGATTGGTTCTCTATGATGGCTATTATCAGTCGAAGCATTTTGTGTTTGTGTATCGCCATGCTGGTTCCTAACGTAGGTTATTGCGATGATGACGCCTACTGGAGATATTGGACTGTCACTGACGGATTGGCTTCTTCGAGATGCAAAACGATCACGATAAACGATAACCAATCTGTTTGGATTGGGAATGGTCTCCATCATTACATGAGCGGATATGATGGATTTAACATTGATCGGTTTATCAACCCCATGATTAGCACAATCCCCATCGCAGCGGGTGTTCAAGACGATTTATGGATGAAGTCGTTTGACGGCCTAAAACATTATGAAAATGGATCCTGGGAAGACCATTCGATTCATCAATTTAGCCAGGCCATCGACTTTGCGCCGTATGATGATATGAAATTGTTGATTCTAACAGAAAATCAACTCTGGGATTACGACGTTGTAAATAGCCAGCGAACTTTTTTATTAGAAGTCGAAAACACTCAAATGGGGCGATTCTTAGAACTGAGCAAACGAATTCAAGATACGATCTGGATTGGTTGTGAAGCAGGCTTGATACGGGTAGACCTGTCAAATGGACCTCAGCAATTACAGATTTCCTACAACGAATTTAAATCAAATCTCTCCGAACTCTTGAATTATCACTCCCTAAATATAACACAAAGCGATGACGTTATAGCCGTTGCAAATACAATCCTACCTAATTTCAAAACGATCATTCGTTTTTCTCAAAAGAAGTTTGAATCAATTTATGAGTTTGATGACAATATCTATGAAGCATGGCAGGACGAAAAACAGCGTATCTGGTTTTATAACGGCTTTAACCTCTATCGAATCGAAAACAATCAGTTACATGAAATTGAAAAAAAAGGCCCCTTAGTTGGTGAACTGTATGATATGGAAGTTGAGTTAGACAGTTCGTTTTGGATTGCATCGTCTGAAGGCCTTGTCAGATACAGCCCGCCGCTCTGGGAAACTCCCGACGAAATATCACATATCAATAACTGGGTACATGCGATACGGGAGGACCGAAAACAGCGCGTTTGGTTTTTAAGTAATAAAGACTTGATGTGTATTGATGAAGGTAAATGGAAAATATTCCCGCTGCCAGACGGCTACACCTCTCACCGTTATGAAACCGAAGACCTCTGTCTCTTCCCGGATGGACGATTGGTGATGAATACCAATAACTTTTCTGAATTTTTGGTGTTCGATCCACAGTCAGAATCGTTTGAGTTTATTCATCATCCAGAAAACATTGGGATTCGAATCATGTCGCCGAGTAAAGATGGAAGAATCTGGGTGAGAATGGAAACCCCGGGCGAGCCGCACTTTTGGTTATCGTTGTATGATGGCGTTGAATTTACGCCATACACGCTCGCAAGCGGCGAGCCATTACAATTAGACCGAGTGCGTTGTGTAAATGAGACTTCATCGGGAGATATCTGGATCGGATGTTTGACCAGCGTTGGAGTGATTCAAAATGGTGAGTATAGAGAATGGGCGAACGAAATTGAGTTTCCCGGCGTCTCGGCGCTTTATATCAATGAGATACCGAACGGTGAGGTCTGGGTTGGAGACAGAAACAATATTTTCTCCTATTCAAATGGAGTCTGGTCAACCGTTGCGGCTGATATAGACGCCGTACGTTCAATTTTGGTTGACGATGATAGTGTATGGATCGCAAGCACAAGCGGTATTTACCGATATTTTGAAAATGCTCTGGTTCAACATGATCAAAATGACGGACTGGTGTCAACTATCACATATAAAGTCTACAAAGATTCTCAAAGCCGATTATGGGCCGGCACTGCTTTAGGAGTTTCACAATATTTTGCTGCACATGACCCGGATTCGCCAATCACAATTGTTAATGAAGATTCAAATCCATCACAATTCTCTCATACCGGTGAAGCAAGAATTTTATTTAGCGGAATTGATAAGTGGAAGTATACCGATCATTCAAGATTATTGTTTTCCTATAGATTAAACGGCGGCGCATGGACGCCCTACTCTCACAACACGGTGGCTTCGTTCCATTCAACTTGTTCCAGATCAATACACGTTTGAAGTGCGGGCGATGGACCGTAATTTTAACTATGACCAAACGCCTGAGCAATTCATTTTCACGGTAAACTTACCTTGGTATAGAGAGCCAGCGTTTCTTGCTATGTCGTCAGTTGGCTTGATGACAACCCTGCTATTGCTGTTCTTGTTGGTTTTTCGCTATGTGAAACTCGAGCATCTTGTCAACTTAAGAACACAAAAATTAAATCAAGCCAATCTACAATTGAGTCAAGATGCGGTTCAATTAAGAGAGGCCGAAATCAAACTGCGGGGGATGTCTTCAGAATTGACGATCGCGGAAGAGAGAGAGCGCCGGAAAATTGCAAGTTTTCTTCATGATACGATTGGGCACACGCTCGCGCTTTGCAAACTGAAAATAAGCCGCTTTAAAAAAAATTGCAGCGATGACCAAGTGGACCAAATTGAAGAAATCAGCTCTTTCACTGAACAAAGCATTGAAGACATCCATTCCATCATATTTCAAATCAGTCCACCGGTTTTATATGAACTGGGTTTTGACCGGGCAGTGAAATGGCTTGTCGATGAATATCAAGAACAATATCAGATTTCGATTCAGTATAATGCCAGTAATGTAATCGAGCCGGTCCCTGAAGACCGGAAAATTTTATTGTTTCAAATCATTCGAGAATTATTGGTCAATATCGTTAAACACGCCCAGGCTAGTGAAGTGCATTTACAGGTTGAACGAAAAAATGGAAGCGTTCATATTAAAGTTCAAGATAATGGAAAAGGGTTTCGCGTCGAGCAAATTGAAGAAGAGTTTAAAGGATATGGACTCTTCAGTATTCGGCAGCGCCTACAATATATAGAGGGCAGTCTTGAAATTCACTCTCAAATAAACTTGGGTTCGACAATATCAGTCGTCGCACCAATCGAATCGGGTATCTCTAACGAATGAAAACAAAAATCATATTGGTTGATGACCACCCAATCTTTCGGCAAGGGCTTCAAGTATTGATTGAAGAACATGAAAACTATGAAGTGATTGCCGTCGCTGGGGATGGGAGGACGACTCTACAATTGGCGCGCGATCTTTCGCCTGATGTCATTGTCATGGATATTACATTACCCGAACTCAATGGAATTGAGGCGACAAGAGCAATCTTGAAAGAATTGGGCAATATCAAAATTGTCGCATTATCTATCCATAACAGCCGCATTTTTATTGATGAAATGTTAAGCGCAGGGGCAATGGGCTATGTCTTGAAATCTTGTGCGTTTGAAGAATTGGTCATTGCCATAGAGACAGTTTTGAACGGAGAGCAATATCTGAGTAAAAAAATAAAATGTTTTAGTCAACCTACAAGTTTGAGTCAAAATAGCGAAAAAACTTCAGGCGATATCCGGTCGCTCACTCCAAGAGAAAAAGAAGTCCTTCAACTCATTGCTGAGGGGAAAAGTTCAAAAGAAATATCACACATTTTGCATATTACGCTAAAGACTGTTGAAAAACACCGTCACGGAATAAAAGAAAAATTAGATATTTACAGCACGGCCCAATTAACCAAATTTGCGATCCAGTCCTCGTTGACCAACCTGGATATCTAGCCGTAAATTTAATCGTTTCCTTTCTGCTTATGTGTGAACATACTCATATAGTAGGGAAATCCCTACTATACAACTGGTTCTATTAACCTGGATAATCAAACTTTGAATCACGGAATTAATGATTCATTTAATTATCACATTTGTTTTAGTTACCAACATATCATAGGGAGAAAAGCTACGATGAAGACTTTGAAGATGAATTGGGTCATGGTTGTTTTGGGGCTGGCAGTCTTGTTTGCTGGCGGAGTTCAGGCGCAAGTGCCGATTGTCTTTCAAGATGGGCTAGGCGGTTATGATGGAACCCATGACACCTTCTTTATGACAGGCGATCCGGTCGCGATCAACTTTGAACTCGAAGAATGGGAGTGGGACGGTTCTGATGCTGGCGGTTTCAACTTTGGCTTCTTACGGTTTGACGACATTGTTGGTACGAACCCCGGCCAGGTTCCCCCTGACAGCACCATTATTGAGGCGTTTATTACCCTTAATGTTACAAATGAAGGCGACGCAACGCAGATCGCTACCATGCATGATCTGATAATTCCCTTCAACGAAGAAAGCGACCTGATCGACTTTGGCGATGGGTTTGAGCCTCGCTCTGGAATTGATTATACCGAAACGCCATTACATGACATTCCAGGCCCATCCGCTGGGGTTGTGTTAGAGTTAGACGTAACCGAAACAATCAAAAAAGTTCAAACTGGTTCCGATAACCTTGGTTGGATTTTTATTCCAGGCGGTAGCAATGGCGTTGGCATCACTGCCAGCGAAGCCGCAGCCAACCGACCCAAACTAACAGTTGTGATTGAGGGCGGCGCTCCACCTGACGCGACGCGTACAATCGCCAACACGATCTATGTAGCTGGCGGTTCGATTGCTATTGAAGTTGCTGTTGTGCTCGAATCAGGCACGCAGGATGTCGTGATCGTAGAGACGCTACCATCTGGGTGGGCGGCGTCAGGCATTTCAAATGGCGGTTCATTTGCAGCAGGCGCAGTCACTTGGAACTTGAGCGGTTTTAGCGGCTCATCAACTCTTTCCTATACTGCCACCGCTCCAGCCTCGCCAGCCGCAGAGGCGTCATTCTCCGGCACGGTCAATGAATCCTTCTTTATCTTTGGCGACACGTCAGCGTTTTTGCTTACGCTGAACCCGCTTGGTGAATTTGAAGGCCACGCTGACATCGGCGAAAATGACGCCGCTGGCAGCGCGACGTTTACTGATGGCATCTATGAAGTCAAAGGAAGCGGCGCTGATATTTGGGGTTCGGGCGATGAATTTCATTTCGTTTACAAACGAATTGACGGCTCCTTCAAAATTTCAGCCAAAGTCGATGGCTTTAACGAGACCAGCACAAACGAATGGTCAAAAATTGGCCTCATGATTCGTGAAAACCTTGATGATGGCGCGAAAAACTATATGTCGTTAATTCGCGGAAGCGACTTACAGTTCCGTACTCAATGGCGTCCCGCTTCAGGCGCGTCTTCAGCTGGTGCAACGTTAGTGCCTGTTGATTTCCAAGATGGCCAGATGGAGATCATACGCAATGGTGACACATTCCAATCCTTCTACCGGGATGTCAATACAGGTGAACTCGTCTTAGACAATACCCTCAATATTGATATGGCGAATGAAGTATTAGTGGGGCTTGGCGTAACGTCACACGAAGATGGTACGCTTAGCGTGGGTACATTTGAAAACCTCGCCATCGAACTCTTCTCATTCGATGTGTCTCGGAATATCCCTGCGGATACCTTTAGCTCAAGCCAGGCGCTTACTGGCGTCAAACTGACCGCTTCTGTTCGCGAGGGAGAGTCTCCCAATCTTTCAATTACTGAAACCCCGCCTTCGGGCTGGATGCCTTCAAACGTACAAACGAGCGCAGGCAGTGCGACTGTGAACGGTGATGGAAGCATTACCTGGACAGTCAACAGCGCAGCAGGCTCGCCAACATTAACTTACGACGTGCAACCCGTCGCAGGCGACATTGTTGGTCAATGGGGCGGTAGCGCTACAGACGGTTCTGCTTCGCTTCCCGTTGTTGGTGAAACGGCTATCGACGCCATTCCACCACTGTTTGAAACCGGCAACGTCTTAGCGGTCGGCGCCTGGAATGACAGCAACACCAGCAGCGACATGGCGGTCACCGCCGAATTGGTCGACAGCAATGGCGTGATTTATGTTCAAGACTCCAGCGCAGACGGCGGTTGGCCCTCCGGGACGCAGTTCAACTGGAAAACCGTTTTATTTGCTGATGGCTTTGGCGCAGAAGAGCCTGGCTGGCAGCTGCGTGGTTTTGACGACAGCGACTGGATCAAAGAAGACGGGCTTGGCTTTACGGTTGGGCACGGCGGCAACGACGCCGAAAACGGTGAAATTCCATTGGATGCGTCAGAAGAAACCGTCTATACCCGCTCAATCTTTGATGCACAAGACTATGACAACATTACCAGCATCACAATCAGAGTTGCTGGCGACGATGAGGCTGTTGTCTGGTTGAACGGCGTATTCATCGGCTTTACCGCTTCGGGCACGAGCGACCGCGGCGAATCAGCGAGAGACTATGTATTTGACACAACCATCAGCGGCGGAAGCGGCGGGCTTGAGAACGGCTCGAACCCAACCGATTATATCGGCGGCGGAGCAGCCGAGTTTGTTATCAATGTTGATCTGGTCGATTCTGACAACGTGTCAGTGCCTGACTGGGCGTTGTATTAGTTGATCGTTACCTAAACACTGTTGAGGGAGAGCGCCAATTTTGCGTGCGCTCTCCCTCTTTGGTCTACATGCAGATATAAGGGGTGTTTTTTTATGAAAAATAGTGCGTTTACACTCATTGAGCTGTTAATTGTTGTTGCCATCATTGGCATTCTTGCCGCAATTGCAGTTCCGAATTTTCTGAATGCTCAAATAAAGGCTAAAATTGCCCGTGTCGAATCAGACCAACGATCACTCTCGACCGCTCTTGAACAATATAATTTAGATTGGAACAGTTATGTTGAAGATCATGACTTTCCGTCTGATCAATCTCAAAAAGGGTTGTTCAGATTAACTTCTCCGGTTGCTTATATGTCTAGTTTGCCGAATGATCCGTTCCCTTCACAGGCAAACCCCGCCGCTGAAGGAAACCCGAATTATGAATTTGGGTCAGGCAGCGCAGGCAAGGCGGGACAGCAATGGCCTGCACAAGCTTATGTGATGATATCTCCCGGTCCCAATTTAGCCGAAGAAGTTGAAGGCAATGATGGATTTCCATTTGGGACAGTTATCCGCAGTTTTGACGTCAGTAATGGAGTCGCTTCAGGCGGAGATATCGTTCGCTTAGGAGGAAACTATAATTCCGGGCGTATAATTGTTGATGGAAAGTTTATTGCAGGACGCTAACATTTTTGTATCTATGTTTTTTTATACCTCCCTGAAGGCCATATTGATTATTTGAATATGGCTTTTTTTTGTGAAATGATACACAGCGGAATTGGTGAGATAAAACGATGAAACAATGTCCAAAAATACTTTATTTTTTTCTATTCATTGTGAGCGTTTTCATTCAAACGTTCGATGCAAAAGCCACTGTTGTCATTAACGAAATCATGTATCATCCAGCAGTTTTTCGTGATGATATTGAATTTGTTGAACTGTATAATCCAACGACAACTCTACAGGATATTTCTCAATGGCGTCTCGCCAGCGCGGTCCGCTATGTGTTTCCTCCGAACACGAAACTCGAGGCCAATTCTTATTTAATCATCTCGACGTCTCCAGCAGAATTTTTAGACATTACTGAAAGTTCTTATGGCCCATTTGAAGGCCAACTCAGCAACGGCGATGAAACAATCAGGCTGATTGATTCACAGGGAAATGAGATTGACGAAGTCTCTTATGTCGATGAAGGCGGATGGCCGATAGAGGCCGACGGCGAAGGCGCTTCGATTGAACGAATCCATGCTGGCATGAATCCTTCTCACCCCGCGAGTTGGAAAGCAGGGGCAGTCGGCGGGTCTCCAGGACAAAAAAACCTCAATGCAATACCAGACGCCCTGCCTATCATCACAAACGTCATCCAAGCGCCTGTTATTCCCAAAAGCAACCAACCCGTACAGATTGTGTGTGAGATCGACCATGCGACTCCGGTGCAAGAAGTATTGATATTTTATAAAACCGAAGAAATGAATTATTTTGAAACGGTTGAACTTTTTGATGATGGACAAAATGAAGACTTTGCTGCAAACGACAATGTGTATGGGGGGTTGATCCCGCCGCAACCAGACCAGTCGGTCGTCGAGTTTTACATTCAGGCGCAGGAGAAAGCCAATGTGAATGGGCTTTTCCCGCAATCGGTTCTTGACTCGGTCTCATTGTATCGGGTTGACAACTCAGACATTGATAGCCCACTGCCTCTTTATCGAGTAATCATGCGCGACAGAGATGAGCGCAACCTGCGCACGCGAGGCTCACAAAGCAATGTTGAACTTCCTGCATCATTCGTTTTTGGCGATACCATATTTTATAATGTTGGAATTCGGTTTAGAGGCAAAGGTTCGCGCGGCAGCGAACCAAAATCATACCGGATAAATTTCGCGAACGGGCCTTTCTTTGGCTCCGTACGAAAATTAAATCTAAACGCCGTTAATCCTCACCGCCAATTTGTCGGATTAGAAATTCTTGAATTGCTGAACTTACCAACGCCACAAAAGCAATTGGTCTCTTTGAAATTTAACAACGCTTATGCGCCGAATTATATTCAAGTAGAACGAACCGACAAACAAATGATGGAACGTGAGTTTCATGACGGCGACGGCAACCTCTACCGCGGCGTCGAGCAGGCGAATTTAGATTATCGCGGCGAAGACCCCAACCAATACCGCTCACACTACGATAAAATCACCAATGAAGTTGAAGATGATTTCACTGACATCATTCAACTTTGCGCTGCGTTTTCCAATCCACCTACGTCCGACGATCAATTTGTTCAACAATTATCTCAAACCATTGATATCCATCAGTGGATGCGCTGGCTTGCCGCAAAAAAAGTTTTGAATGACCAAGAAGGCGGTTTGTCGAAAGAGCGCGGCGATGATTATTATATGTATAACAACCCCGCCAATCAGTTGTTCTATTTATTGCCCTGGGACTTAGATTCGGTTTTTCAGTCTCCTCTTTTGCCTGTTCATCATCATGACGGCACAGCCATTCAGAATACCGTCGGACGTTTTTTACGTCATCCAGATTTAGCCTCTCAATACTTCAGCCAAATCGTTTCGATATTAGAAACAGAACTTCCTCAATCGACTGTTGATTTAATTATTGACAAAACATCACCTATTACATCAGAGGCCGTTCGCGATGAAATGAAACAGTTTTCGTTGATACACCGCGAGTTTCTGCTATCTCAAATTCCTCGCGAGTTGACCGCTGAAATTTCACGCGACCTCGAACGAGCCATCATACAAGAAGGGGATGAATGGGCGTACTTTAAGGGCATTGAAAACCCTCCATCAAATTGGAATGAACCTACGTTTGATGACTCCACTTGGGATCGAGGCCCCGGCGGGATTGGCTATGGCGACAATGACGACCAGACCGAACTTCTGGACATGCGCAATAACTATCCGACTGTGTTTATGCGAAAGCAGTTTAGTATTAATTCACCAGGCGCGATCTCGCGATTGGCGCTTGAGGTCAATTATGATGATGCGTTTGTTGCCTATTTAAATGGCGTTGAAATCGCGCGCAGCAACTTCATCGGTGAACCAAACTCTTTCTCAACGGCGAGTTCAAACCATGAGGCGGGTTCGTTTGAGACATTCGAGATCAACAATGCAGCAGAGTTGTTGATGAGCGGCGCCAATACCTTGGCCATCGTCGGACTAAACGTCTCATTAAATAGTTCTGATTTTTCGTCTACTGCAAGATTAAACGCCATCACCCAAGAAGGAGAATCGGTCGTTTTAAGAGGCTTCGCAGATGTTACTCAAACCCGATGGGTTCGCGTCAATGGCGATCAGGTATTGTATGAACCTTGGAAAGGTGAATGGAGTTATCTGGTTGATTCAACGCTTAATCAAACCCAATTTGAAATTGAGGCATTCGACATAAACGGAACCCTTATTGATTCCAAAACCATTCAATTCACTCCACCGCCCGTCTCGCATGGTGGAGAAATCGTTCAAAACACAACCTGGACAAAAGAAATGTCGCCTATCAATGTTGACGATCATGTTGTCGTTTTAGAAAATGTAACACTGACAATCGAGCCTGGAGTGGATGTTCAACTTGCTGCGGGAAAAGGGATCGTCGTCTTTGGAACGTTGAAAGTGAACGGAGTATTAAACGAGCCTGTTAGGTTTTCTTCAAAAACGGCTGATGAAAATTGGGGCGGAATTGCATTCAACAGCACATCTCTCAATTCATCAATACAGTTTGCCAATTTCTATGATTCAGGCTCTTTTTCCTATCAAGGCAGTCAATTCAACGGCGCCGTATCAATCAACGAGTGCGAAGCAGAAATACTCGATAGCGGCTTTTTCGCGATAGACACCCTGGGCGTTAACGCCGTAAGAGCGCGGCTGCATGTCGCGCGATGCACATTTGAATCGATGGGTGAAATGATTCACTGCAGCAATTCGTTTTCCATTATCGAACACAATCGGTTTGACACGATCTTTGGACACAATGACGCCATTGATTTTGACGGCCAGTCAGACGAGCCGTCGATTATCCGTTCAAACGTGATTTTAAATTCCGAAGATGACGGCTTAGACATGGGCGGGGGCGCGTCTCCTATTATCGAAGGAAACTGGATTCAAAATTGCGCCGACAAAGGCATCTCATTAGAAAGCGACAGTACTCCTTTTTTGGCGAATAACGTGATCGTGAATTGCGGCATTGGAGTCACATCAGGCGATAGCGCTCGAATGACGTTTATACACAACACCGTTGTGAATTGCCAAACAGGAATCGAACTGGTTGAAAAGACAACCAATGGCGGCGGCGGAGAAGCCGTGATTATCAACTCAATCCTTTGGAACACAACACAAAGTCTCGTGATTGATGAGAAATCAAACGCTGTGATTCAATCGTCTAATCTAATGCAACTGCCTGCAATGTATGCTCAAAATAATTTCTCTATTGATCCACTGTTTGTTGGCAGCAACAATGATGATTACGCATTGAAGGATCAATCTCCGCTTATTGATGCTGGAGAACCCTCATCTGTACTAACCGATTTTAACGGCGCGCTAAGGCCAATGGGCGCCGCGCCTGATCTCGGCGCGTTTGAGAATACAGACCCGACTATGATTTATGATTGGGGACTAATGCGGTGAGACCTCTGTGGACTGGCCTCCCCGTTCCAAGTAGGGTACGGAACTTATCTCTCGTATGAGAGAGTAGATACGACTGATTAAACAGTAGATAACAGGCCGTTAATTCAATTGCATACACCAGCCAAAGGTGAAGTTAAATGCAAGCAATGGCTAGGCGGATTGCTGAGGCATTATTACCGAATAGCGGCATAAGTTTTCAATGAGTACTGTCAGGAGTCTAAGCAGTATTTGTGTATCTACTCACCGAAAATACGGCCCATTTTCCCTATTCAAAAAATTGAAATGAAGCCGAATCTGTGATAGATTCTCTGACAATCTTGAATGATCAACCTGAATTAAGGTTTTGAGATAGCGCGGAGTCGCCATCCAGTTTGAAGATAACAAAATTGGGAAAAGAAATTTAAGTAAATAGTCTTTTGGGTAGTTTGGTAGAGGAAATTAATAACTCCCCCCCCCCTGTGGGACTCGAACCAACAATCCGCGTTTCAATAAAATTCAGTTTATGGATGTGTTTGTTCTATGAAGATTTTGCCCACTCTCTTAATGAAATACATGAGCAATCGAACAAGTCAGCGCAATCTAAAGATTGTATTTAATTTTTTATTAATTTTGTTTTTATTGGTGTTTATATATAGCATACTGTTTCATTACATCATGCTGTTGGAGGATAAAGAATATACTTGGATCACGGGTTTTTATTGGACGCTAACAGTGATGTCCACCTTGGGGTTCGGCGACATCACCTTTCATACGGATCTAGGAAAAATCTTCTCGATTATCGTTTTGTTGTCAGGGGTTGTTTTGCTCTTGGTGATGCTTCCGTTTACGTTAATTGAATTTTTTTATGAACCTTGGATCAAAGCGCAAACCTTCACTCGTGTGCCCCGCAATGCTCCAGACGCCATGAAAGGCCATGTCATTCTGTTTCAATACGATCAAATTACCAGCGCACTCATCGAAAAACTCAAACTATATCATTACCCATATGTGCTTGTGATCGCCGATTTTGATGAAGCGCTTCGGTTGCATGATGAGGGCTTTCAAGTGATGTACGCCGATCATGACGACCCCGAAACCTACCGAAAAGCGCATGTTGAAAACGCAACTCTAATCGCTGCGACCCGGACGGATATTGCGAATACAACCATTGCGTTTACGGTCCGTGACGTGAATGAAACGATTCCGATTGTCGCAACGGTTCGTGATGATTATTCGGTAGACATTCTCAAAAGCGCAGGCTGCACCACATTGTTGCATTTGGGCGACATGGCAGGCCGAGCGTTTGCGCGCCGACTGCACGGAGGAAAAGAGGCCGTTCATGTCATTGGCCAGTTTGACGATTTGTTAATCGCCGAAGTCAACGCAGAGGTTACTCCACTGGTTGGTAAAACTCTGTTGGAAAGTAAAGTTCGCGAACAAACCGGGGTGAATATTGTCGGTATTTGGGAGCGGGGAAAGTTTGAAAACGCCCAAGCTCAAACCCGGGTCGAATCAAAAATGGTGTTGGTCTTGTCGGGTGTGAGATCACAAATTGATCGGTTTGAACAGCTATGCCAGATCAATACCATGCCTGATACGCCTGTTGTGATTATTGGCGCTGGCCGGGTAGGCAGAGCGGCGGCGAATACGCTACAGCAACGGGGTATTGATTATCGAATCATCGATATGGACAGTGAAAAGAAACAATCTTCAAATAAATTTGTGAATGGAAACGCCGCAAATCCTGAAGTATTAAAAACAGCCGGTATTGAAAACGCCCCCGCTGTGATTATCACAACCCGTGATGATGACACCAACATTTATCTTACGATTTATTGTCGAAAACAGTATTCAGATATTCAAATCATTAGCCGAACCAGCCTGAAAAGAAATATCAGCACGTTTCACCGCGCAGGCGCAGACTTTGTTATCTCCTATGCGTCTATGGGAGCGGAAAAAATATTCAATTCACTCAAACGAAGCGACATCCTTATGGTGGCGGAAGGATTGGATGTCTTTCGGATTAAAACGCCCACACCACTGACTGGCATGTTGATCCGCGATACTTCTATCCGCCGGGATACTGGATGTAATATCATTGCTGTTCATACCGATGGTCAATCTCATATCAACCCTGAAGCGGATGTTGTTCTCAAGCCCAATTCAGAATTGGTTTTAATAGGAACCGACGAAGCGGAAAACCGCTTCCTTCAACTTTATGCGGAATGAGTATTGAATTGTTTTCGGTGTTCCATGCCATACACAGTGAAAGATCAAGAATTTATTGAGTGGCTTCCAAAAATCTCAATTCCCTGGATTAAGATTATAGAACAACGCGAATGATATCAAACGAATTGCCGCTTATATGAAAGTATTGAATGAACTCTTCAATTGATGCGGTGATATTGGCTGGTGGAGAAGGGACGCGCTTGAAATCTGTTGTCAGCGATCGGCCCAAACCCATGGCGCTAGTTAAGGGTCGGCCCTTTATGGAATGGCTGCTGTTAGGATTGCGTAAGCAAGGCGTCGAGCGTTTTGTTATCTGCACTCACCATTTAAACGAAATAATCATAGACCATTTTGGCGATGGCAGTGTCTGGGACGTTGAGATTGTCTATTCACATGAGCTTTCTCCATTGGGTACGGGCGGCGCGATAGCGTTAGCCGCTCAAAAAGTAAAATCGAATGAAATGCTGGCGCTCAACGGTGACTCATTTTGTGAGTTCGATCTTTCAAAACTCATTCGTTTCCATCAAAATCAGAACGCTCTTGCGACGATCCAACTGACTCAAGTTGAAAATTGTGGACGCTACGGCAGCGTTCAAGTCGATGATAAAGGCCAAGTCGAAGCCTTTATCGAAAAATCAAAAGGCGGTGGAGCTGGTTGGATCAACGCAGGAATCTATCTCATTCAAACCTCTGCGCTGAGAGAAGCGCCTGCGAACCAAAAAATTTCAATGGAATATGATTTTTTACCAAAATGGGTTGGGAATGGATTGTATGCCATTCAACAAAAAGGAACCTTCATCGATATCGGCCTCCCCGAAACGTATCGTCAAGCAGAAACCATTTTCTCCTGGGAGTCTTTGCTTTGACGCGACGACGCTTCGCTATTCTTGACCGTGACGGGACCGTGATTCGGGAGCGCCACTATTTAGCAAATCCTGATGATGTAGAAGTCTATCCATCTGCAATCGAGGGGATCAAAGGGCTGCAAGCGCTGGGATTAGGTATCGTCATCGTGACCAATCAATCCGCTGTCGGACGAGGGATTATTGATCTTGCTAGACTGAATGAGATTCACCAGAGAATGATTCGATTATTGGGTGAGCATGATATCGTAGTCGATGGCATCTATTTTTGTCCCCATCATCCTGAAGATGAATGTCATTGTCGTAAGCCTAAACCCGGGATGGTATTACAGGCTGCGCGAGAGCATGGATTCGATCCAGCCGAGGCGCTCTACTTTGGCGACAAGCCCTGTGATATTGACCTGGGGAACAGGCTTGATGGAGTCACTTTTTTGGTCAGAACAGGTTATGGAAAAGAGTATGAACACCAAAAAAACCTTGGCGCACACCACATTGTAGACTCGATAAACGATGCGGTCTCACTGATTTGCCTTTAAGATTATACGCCGATTAGATTTTTTTTGATTCAAAATTCCCAAAAAACGCTTCCTTTTTCTGGATTTTTGGTATTAAATATCGTATAAATTATACCTAGGGTAACTTAATGAAAGTTCTAATCACAGGCATCACTGGGATGGTTGGCAGTCATTTGGCTGAATATATTTTAGCTGAACATCCTGGAGTTGAAGTACATGGTTTGGTTCGGTGGCGAAGCCCTTTCGATAACATCAAAGGCATACTGCCCAAAATTCAGCTGCACCACGCAGAATTACGCGACTTGAATTCGATGATTCGGTTGATGGAAGATGTGAAGCCGGACTGGATATTTCACCTGGCAGCTCAATCGTTTGTGACGGTCAGTTTCGAGCAGCCTGCTGATACGATCCATACCAATGTGATAGGAACGACGAATTTATTAGATGCGGTTCGTCGAGTCAAACTCGATCCAAAAATTCATATTTGCAGTTCATCTGAAGTTTATGGGCAGGTGCGTGAAGACGAATTGCCCATCAATGAAAATAACCCATTTCGCCCCGCTAGCCCGTATGCCGTGTCGAAAGTGGGCGAAGATATGATCGCCCTGCAATATTTCCTCTCCTATGGTTTGAAAACGATCCGAACTCGAATGTTTACCCATACTGGCCCACGGCGCGGCGATGTGTTTGCCGAAAGCACCTTCTCAAAACAAATTGCAGAAATTGAACAAGGCGTTCGCCCAAATCCCGTCAAAGTAGGAAACTTAAACAGTGTGCGCACTATCGCAGATGTTCGTGATGCGGTTCGCGCTTATTGGTTGCTGCTAGAGAAATGTCAACCGGGAGAGGCGTATAACATCGGCGGAAATCAAACCATGACGATGGGGGAATTACTTGAAAAACTAAAGGGAATGGCAACTTGCCGCATTGAGCATGAAGTTGATCCTGCGCTATTGCGCCCTTCAGATGTGACGATGCAGATTCCAGACGTATCTAAGTTCCAGGCTGAAAGTGGGTGGCAGCCGAAGTACAGCGTGGAAACAACATTGGAAGATTTATTGAATTATCACCGCGAAAAAATAAAGCGCAGTCGATTGGATGCGACATGATTATCACTAAGACGCCGTTTCGTATGTCATTCTTTGGAGGGGGGACTGATTATCCCGCTTGGTATCGTAAAGAAGGCGGCGCAGTGTTGTCGACGACAATTGATAAATATTGTTACCTTTCCTGCCGTGTGCTTCCCCCATTTTTTGATTTGAAACACCGAATCGTCTGGTCGCATATCGAAATGGTTAATGCAGTAAAAGAAATTCTCCATCCAGCCATTAAAGCCTGCTTAGAGCATTATGAATTCGACGATAAAACGGGCCTTGAGATTCACTACCAGGGTGATTTGCCTGCTCGCGCAGGTATGGGGTCCAGTTCTTCATTTGCGGTTGGGTTAATTAAAGCCTTGAAGGCGATGCGCGGTGAACTGATCGGAAAACATGAACTCGCGCTTGAAGCGATCAATCTCGAGCAGAATGTTATGCAAGACAACGTGGGTTCACAAGACCAAGTTGCGACAGCCTATGGTGGATTGAATGTGATCTATTTCAATCCAAATGGTGAAATCTCAGTGGAGCCGGTCGTGATTTCTCAAAATAAATTACAAGAACTCGAATCGAGTTTGGTGCTTATTTATACAGGAACAAGCCGATTGGCGTCAGAAATTGCAGGGACGATCATCAATAATCTGGAAGATCGCAAAAAGACGCTTTTCGAAATGCGGAAAATGGTTGATCGTGCATTAGATATCCTTGGTGGAAATAAACCCATTGCAGAATTTGGCCAGATGCTACATGAGAGTTGGATGCTGAAACGTGAGTTGAGTTCAAATGTTAGCAGCCCGGCTATCGATTCACTTTATCAAACTGCGCGTGACAATGGAGCCATTGGCGGTAAATTATTGGGCGCTGGCGGCTCGGGGTTTATGGTGTTTTTTGTTGAACCCAATAAACGCAAAGCGCTGGTGGAATCTCTACAAAGTTTTCTCAATGTTCCCTTTCGATTTGAACATGAAGGCAGCACCTTAATTTACTATAAACCAAGTCAGTTAGGGCTCAGCAAATCATAGAGATTGATAATAAATCGGCTGGAATCGGTGAGAATCGCGACTAAAGTTTATACTCCATCGAACGATACATGAATGAGAGTGTTGTTTTGATCCATCCTTTTTGCCATGCAGTGTTGAGGATTAAGTTAGATGAAAAAGCTCAGTGAACACGACGCCATTGTTCTATCCAGCGGCGATGAGTTAGACGCCCAGGGACATTTGGCCCAACTGCTTAAATCGACGGCAGTTCCCGATAGTGAATTGCTCGCAAATCTAGGGCTTTATCTCACGTCAAAAAATTTATCCCGATTACTCTTCTTTTATGAAATATATCAGCGAATTCTTCCATTGCATGGCGTTGTGATGGAGTTTGGCGTGAGGTGGGGACAGACGCTCTCATTGCTCTCTGCGTTACGGGGGATTTTAGAGCCATTTAACCGCCACCGAAAAATAATCGGATTTGATACATTTGCCGGCTTTCAAGGTGTCGATGAAAAAGACGGTGAACGCTGTCAATGCAAAGACGGTTCATTTTCTGTTCCTGAGAATTACCAATCAACATTAGAACGTATTCTGTCGATTCAAGAACAGCTGAACCCTATGGCGCATGTGAAACGATTTGAATTAATTGCGGGCGATGCGGTTCAGACGATACCTGAATACTTTAAGGCTCATCCTGAAACAATAGTCTCAATGGCAATTTTTGATTTTGATATCTATCGCCCAACTAAAGCCGCATTAGAGGCGGTTAAGCCTCACCTGAGCCGAGGAAGCGTCTTGATTTTTGATGAATTATGTGACGATATTTTTCCCGGTGAAACGGTGGCGCTTAAAGAGGTCTTTGATTTAAGTGAATTGCGAATTGAGCGTTTACCCATGACATCGAGAATCTCTTTTGTGCAATTGGGAACCTAATTTGAGTTGAGGGCGGCATGGACAACCCTGTTGTGGATCAAGTCGATAATCAATTGATCTGTCATCAAATACGGCAGAATATATTGCGTGTGTCCCATCATAGCGGTCATGGGCATATTCCCACCTGCTTTTCGATCGTTGAGTCTCTTGTTGCAGTCTATAACGAAATGAGACATGACTCTGATAATCCTGATTGGAACCATCGGGACATTTTTATCTTATCAAAGGGTCATGCCTCTTTGGCTCTGTATTGCACTTTGGCCCAGTTTGGTTATTTCTCCATTGATGAAGTGTTCACCTTCGGGGCCCATCGTTCGAAATTTGGATGCCACCCAGACCGCTTAAAAATTCCTGGAGTCGAAGCATCTACGGGATCGCTAGGACATGGCATCAGTTTGGCGGTTGGGATGGCTCTCGCAATGAAGATCCAAAAAACGTCCCGCCGTGTATTCACATTAATAGGCGATGGCGAATCAAATGAGGGCACGGTTTGGGAATCGCTGTTAGTCGCGAGTGACTTAGAGTTGAATAATTTGACTGTGTTATTTGATTTTAATCATTCGCAATCGCGAAGTTTGCAGATTTCAAATCCTGAAGAAAAATTTCATGCGTTTGGTTGCGACGCTTTGACGGTAGATGGGCATGATGTGCAATCTGTAATCAAAACGATCCAGCGGCCCTCTAGCCAACCAAAAGTCATCGTGACAAAAACGCGAAAAGGCAATGGTTGCTCGACACTAGAAAATAATATGTTTGAATGGCACCGAAAGTCGCCGAACGAAGAACAATTAGCGCAGCTTCTCACAGAATTAAATCAGTCGCAGTCATAGAGAAAATATATGCGTAAGCAATTTAAAGATACTGTTACAGAATTAGCAAAAATAGATGACCGAGTGATCGTTGTCGTTGGCGATATCAGCGGATATTTATTTAAAGACTTTGAACGGGCATATCCTGGTCGCTTTTATAACATGGGTATTTGTGAAAATGCGCTTATCAGTATTACTGCAGGCTTAAGTTCACAAGGGTTTTATCCATTTGTTCACACCATTGCGCCATTTTTAACAGAGCGAAGCTACGAACAAATTAAACTCGATATGTGTTACAACCAGTTTGGAGGCAATATCGTTACTTGCGGCGCTTCGTTTGATTATGCTTGGGACGGCGCAACACATCACTGCTATACCGACTTGGCCATACTCCGAATGCTGCCCGGCGCCGAAGTCATTCAGCCTGGTTCAAAAAAGGAAACCGATACGCTGCTTCGCAGCCAATATACAAATGGCAACACAACCTACTTTCGCCTCTCTGACCATTCACATTCCCTGGACCTCCCGGTTGAGTTTGGCAAAGGCGTCGTAGTCAAAGACGTTGGCGCGGATATCACGATTGTTACAGCAGGGCCGATTCTTGAAAACGTGATGAAGGGATGTGAGAATTTAAATGTTAATATTCTCTATTTTCATACGATAAAACCGCTCGATCATCAAATTTTAGAACCCTATAAAAACACTCGTATATTAGTCGTGCACGATTCGTTTGGATTATATGAAGCCGTAAACGAAATTCCCAATTTGAGAACATCATATTATGGGCTCCCGGATGAATTTTGCGTCTGGTATGGAACCGTTGAAGACATCCAGCGAGACATTGGTTTAGACGCAAATTCAATTTCTCAATGGGTGCAAAACCAGCAAAGCATTGCGCTCGAAAATTCGTGTTGAGGATGATTGGATGAAAGTATTTGTCAAGGGATTGAATTCGTGCGGCATGCGTAGGACCAATGTGCAGCGGTATCTGAATTTTATAGAGGCCAATGGACACGAATTGGTCACACACCCCGATTGTAGCGATGTCGTCTTGCTGTGGACATGCGCGTTTCGGGGCGATTTTCGCGATAACAGCATGTCTGAAATTCGTCGCTATCTAAATGAATACAGCGCAGAATTAATTGTAGTTGGATGTTTGCCTGATATTGATCGCGAATTATTGGTGAATGAATATCCAGGACGTTTCATTGCATGGCGAAGCGATGAAGAACCGATGGAATCGTTCTTTGGGTCTGCATCTCGCTTACGTGATACCCAGATTGACTACGGCGAAGAACCTCTTTGCGACGATGTGGAGAAATTCAAAAAAGAAAACCCGACGAAAGATGCAACATTCGTCGATCAATTTATAAAACTGTTTGTGGCTGAAGGATGTGATTTTCAATGTACTTATTGCGCGGAAATATTGGCATTTCCGCCATTCCGAAGTTTTCCTGTTGATGACCTGAAAAATGCTTGCAGAAAACGTGTACAAAAATCAGGCTCTACGAAAGTGATGTTGTTGGGCGACTGTATCGGCGATTATGGCAAAGATATTGGCTATACCTTGCCGCGTTTAATTCAATCACTCAGAGAAGATGATTCGCGCTTGACATTTGGGTTGCAGGGATTCAATCCATCTAACTTTCTTAGTTTTTTTGATGAAATGGAAAGAATGCTTCGCGCCGGCGATATCTTTCACATGCAACTGCCCATTCAGTCTGCGTCTGACTCGGTCTTAAAAAATATGAAGCGCACTTATACGCGAGACGGCCTAGTGAAAATATTTGAGTTGTTAAAAGAGTTGAATTATAACGCAATTGATACGCATTTATTGATTGGGTTTCCTGGCGAAACGGAAGAAGACTTTCAAAAAACCCTCGACTTTGTTTTGTATTATAAACCCCGATATGTACTTGTAAGCAAATATATGGAAACTCCCGCCATGCCGGCGTTTCACTTCGATCAAAAAATACCGAGAGCGATTCAAGATCAGCGTTTAGCCGAAGCGGGAGCGCGCATCCGCGCCGCCGGTTTGATATGCAACACTGACGATAGCGACATAAGCGAGAAACGTTGTGAGAATATGAACCGAATAGAGCCGGTTCAATCAGTCAACTAAAAGAGTAATAGGTGTTTTCTCATGGATGAAAAACAGTTTGATGGGCGGATGAATTTTCCTGTTGATGATAACGTGGAAAAAATGCTCGAAGAGCATTTTGAAAAATATGACATTTCAAAACGAGAAATTTGGCGAAACTTTCAAATATACACGCGTCGTATTTTTCTGAAAAAATTCCTTGCCCACTATGAATTTTTTCGCATGGTTATCGACTTGCCCGGAGACATCGTCGAGCTCGGCGTCTATCGGGGCGCAACCCTGATGACTTGGGCGAATTTTTTAGAAATTCGTAATATGGGAGATCGACACAAGAAGGTCGTTGGGTTTGATAATTTTCAAGGATTTGGCGAATTCGACGAAAAAGACGGAGCGAAAATTACCGACCAGGCAAAACAATCTGGCGGTTTCAATAGTTCCATATTTGAAGAGTCTCTGCGAGATGCAATCGGAATTTTTGATGCAGACCGTTTTATCCCTTATAAAAAACGAATTCACTTGGTGAAAGGGAATATTGAAGAAACAATTCCTAAATATGTAAGTGAAAATCCAGGGATGAGAATTTCGTTGCTGCATTTCGACGCCGATTTATATCGCCCCACGCTCATTGGCTTAGAACATCTTTGGCCGTTGGTTGTGCCAGGCGGCGTCGTGTTGTTCGATGAATACGGCATCCCGCCCTGGGAAGGTGAAAGCAAAGCGGTCGATGAGTTTTTTGCAGGCCAACAGATAGAAATAAAGCGTCTGGATTGGTGCCCTAATCCTGGCGGCTATATCATTAAGAAAGCGCTTTAGTGAATGAAATATCGTCTGGACGATAATGATTTTGCTCAAATTATTGGCATTCAAACAAGTGAATTGCCTGATGGATGCATTCGTCGCATTCGTGAATTTAATTTGTCCTATGAAGAACTAGACGCTCAACAACATGAAAATGTAGTTCACCAGGTAGTTCGCCGGATTTTAGAGGATGATTTTTCCATCAGCGGTGAAAAACGAAAAGAAGACTGGGAAAACGGATGGCGTGAAAATTTTGATGCGTTTGTTGATAGTCAAAATGACTTACAATCTCTCGTCCCAAAATTTATTCGTCCTAATCCATTGCTTCGGTTTCGGCAACGCTATATACAAACGCAGAATCCGCGATTCGAGTGGGAATTATTTCAAATTTACCGATATTGGTTTTTTGAGCGGTTTTTGAAAAATGTAAGTTCAATTTACGAATTTGCCTGTGGAACTGGATATAACTTCGTTGCGTTAAATGAACTATTTCCCAATAAGCCGCTGTATGGTTTAGATTGGGCGCAATCGGCGGTTGATCTGGTGAATGAACTTGCCCGAACGCATCAATTTAATTTACATGGACGCGCGTTCGATTTTTTTCATCCCGATCAAAATTTTTGTTTGGCTGAAAATAGCGCTGTGTTAACGATATGCGGACTTGAACAAGTGGGGACGAATTTTGATCCGTTCCTAAACTACTTGTTTCAGCAGCGTCCTTCAATATGCGTTCATATGGAACCTTGGCGTGAAGCGTATGATGATAACAATCTCGTTGACTATCTGGCGAAGGTTTACCATGATAAGCGCGGTTATTTGGCCGGGTTTTATCCAAAATTAGAACAATTGGAAGCGGAAGGAAAAATTGAAATAATATTTAAAAATAGATTGAATTTTGGAAGCCTTTTTCATGAAGGTTATTCACTAATTGTTTGGAAACTGTGTGGAGCCTGATATGAATAATGCGTGCGAATCTTATTATTCAAATGACACGAATTTTTTGTTTGTGGCAAGAAATCTGTTTCCACCAAACGCAATTCGTTCTCTTCGTAAACGGATTCAAGAAAAGAAGAATAATGCGCAAGCTGCAGTGTCTGAACGTGAAAAAAATGGCGAAACACTAGGTATTGCATCTGATTCTGTACGATTGAACTTTGAATGGTATGACGTATGGAATGAGGCGGATTTGTCAATACTATCTGAAATAATACCAAGTTACGATCAGGTTATTTTCCCGCCAACAATACGGACGGTGAAAGAATACAAAGGTTTCGTCCCGTGGCATCAAGACTTGGCGTATGTGAAAGCAATGGGGAAACGGGCCCATCAAGAAGTCGCTACTTGCTTTTTACCGTTAGATGATGAGCCGGCGGTTCGCCCGACGGTCGAGTATTCATTTTGCCCCAATCAACAACCGATACAGCATGTCGAACGTCCTGACTATTTGACCAACCAGTTTGATTTGAGAGAAGAAGATAAACCAAATCCAGAGCAAACGGTACGATTTAATTTAAACATTGGAGATGCAATTTTATTCGGACAATTGGTGTTGCATCGGACCTGTTTTCCGGCGGAAGAGTTTTTGCCTCGAAATTCAGTTGAATTCAGGTTGACTAAAAAAACACATTGCATCAATGGAAAAGATTATTTTGATCTAGGAAAACGTACATTTTATCAATACAACGATTGATGAACTAATATATTCTATTTCAGTCGGATTGTATTTTGGCTTAAGTATTAGAAATAATGTATAAATTGGGGCCGGATGTAATATAAATGAATGGCCAAGAATAGAGAGAGCCAGTATGTATTTAAACGAAAAGCAAATAGAACATATACAACATTGCGCGCGCTTGATGGTGAATGAGCGCAACGAAATTGCTAAATCAAATCCCCGTGCGGAAGCAAGCCCGATTTGGAAAGAAATACAAAATATTTATGCTTATATGTTAGATATGGCTCCCAGCGAGTTTAAGTATTTGCGTTATCATACTCAACTTTATAGCGCTGCGTTGTATCAATATTGGCACCCATATCCCGAAATCGATGTGAATAACTTCATCCGGCGCGGGTTGTACGATCAGTTCACGGATGGATTGCCCGAACGCTTGCATGCGAGTGAGCCGATAAACGATGGTTTGCCTCGTCCGATTGGCGTTGAATATAAAGGGAAGGTAGTCAATCACTCCATCTGCCGCTATCAACGGGCGATTAGCAATTTGTATTTTTGCGGCGTCTTGCCAAGTATCGAAAAGATCACAGATCATCAGTTTATTGTTGAAATTGGCGGAGGACATGGCGGATTTATGTACTCCCTGAGCAGCGGTTTGAATGTAAAAGCGACTTACATCCTGGTTGATTTGCCCGAATTTCTCCTCCATCAAGCGGTTTTCTTGTCCCAACATTGCAATGATCGTTCATTTTATATTTATGATCCCTCTGTAGCGAATGAAGACTTTTTCATATCTGAAGCCGCAAATTATGACTATGTATTTATACCAAATTATAGATTAGAATGGCTAAATCAATTATCCGAAATCAGTTTAATCATCAATTTAATTTCATTTCAAGAGATGAACCAGATTCACATTGAAGAATATCTGGATTTTGCTAAAGAGAAACTCCGTTTTTGCTTATATAGCGATAATTTAGATCGGCATCCCTATAATCCAGATTCGTTCAACCTAACGCAGATGTTTCAAGAGCGTTTTGACGTGTTTCCACCGTCATCGTATTATCAATCGGTGTTTAGAGACCAAGACCCATTTAATTATGCATGTGGGAAGCATTATGTTTGTTTTCCCAAAGGCAGCGTCGGCTCATTGCCCATCGGCGATATTACGTCAGGCCAATTTTTTGCGGGGCCGTCGAAAGTTTCATTGCAGAGAAAATAGTGAAGTTTGACAATAAATTACAATAATAGGCGGCTTAAATTCGTATGAATCGCATACGTTCGATTTCAATATCAACAAGAGGGGTGCAAGAATGACCTACTTAAATGAAAAAAAAGTCTTTATTGCAGGCGGAACAGGGTGCGCAGGAGGCAGCATTATTCAATACATTCTCGACCGCTATCCCCAAACAAAAATTCGTGCAACCCGTTATAAACATACCGATGTTTTTTTAGAAGACCCGCGGCTTGAATATGTCTATGCAGAACTTAAATCGTCAGACGATTGCCGCAAAGCGGTTGAGGGATGCGACTGCGCCGTCATGGTGGCCGCCAACACCGCTGGAGCGAATGTGATCGCCGCTTCGCCTTCCAGTTTTGTGACTGACAATACGATTATTAACGCTCAACTGTTAGAAGCGTTTCACCTCGGCGGCGTTAAGCGCGTAATTTATGTCAGTTCTGCGTCGCTTTATCAAGAATATAACGGTCATATAAAGGAAGACGAATTAGATTTAAATATTGAACCGCATGAAGCGTTTTTTGGGTATGGCTGGGTGGCGCGCTTTGTCGAAAAACTTTGTAAGTATTGGCATATAAAACACGGAATGGAAATGTGTATTCTTCGCGGCGCTAACATATACGGCCCCTTCGATAAATTTAATCCAAACAAATCTCACTTCATCCCCGCGTTGGTTCGCAAGGCTGTCGATAAAATGGACCCGTATGAGGTTTGGGGAAGTCCAGACGTTACGCGCGATGTTTTGTATGTATCTGATTTCGCAAGTGCAGTCGTCGAAATGATGAATTCAGACAAGTTTTGTTTTGATACATACAATTTATGCACAGGAAAACAAGTGCGGGTTGGCGATGTGGTTGAGATGGCGTTGAAAGCAGCGGGGCATGAATCCGCAAAAGTTGAGTATCTTTCATCAGGGCCAACCACAATTAATTTCCGCGCATTTGATAATGAAAAGTTAAAAACGTTTTTAGGGTGGGAACCACTCGTGGACGCCGAAGAAGGAATTCGCTTGACAACGGAGTGGTGGAAAGAAAACCGCGACGTATGGACGAAATAATTTATTCGAAACATCGTTTCTGAAAATCGTAAATGCAACTCTGGCAGCCAAGAGGAGAGTCATTATGTATAAAGGTAAAAATATACTCGTCGCCGGCGGCACCGGCATGGTTGGCATTCAGCTGGTCAATCTGCTGGTAGAGCAGGGCGCCAATATCCGTATCGCGTCGCTGGATCATCATTCCCGCGCACACCCCAAGGCGGAATTCATGCAGCGCGATATGACTGTCATGCAAAACTGCCTCGATGCCTGTGATGGGATGGATTACGTTTTTAATTTACTCGGCGTCAAAGGTTCGCCCGCTGTGTCAACGTCAAAACCTGCGAGTTTTTTCTTTCCGACTATTTCATTCAGTTTGAATTTAATGGAAGCGGCGTTTCGTAAGAGCGTGCAGAAATATCTGTACACAAGTTCAATCGGCGTTTATGCAAAATCAGAGGTTTTCCACGAAGACGACGTATGGAAAACTTATCCATCCGATAATGATCGCTTTCCGGGTTGGGCAAAGCGAATTTGTGAATTACAGGCGGAGACCTACGCCATTCAACACGGATGGGACCAGGTTGTCATCGTACGCCCGGCGAACGTATACGGCCCCTATGACAATTTTGATAGTGAAAACGCCATGGTGGTCCCATCGCTCATTCGTAAGGCCATGTCTGGCATGAACCCGATGGAAGTGTGGGGCGACGGCTCTGCAATTCGCGACCTGATCCACGCCCGCGATGTGGCGCGTGGAATGTTAATCGCATTCGAAAATGGTATGGGCGGCGTCTTCAATCTTGGCAGCGGCAAAGGCGTGACCATAAAAGAACTGGTTGAAGCCGTTGTGAAGTGTATGGATGAGCCTCCCGAGATCGCGTGGGATATCACCAAGCCGGTTGGCGACCCGAAAAAGATCATGGATATGTCGCGCGCCCGTTCTATTGGGTTCGAACCGGAAATTTCAATTCAGGACGGCATTCGCGAAACCGCACAGTGGTATCAGGAAAACAAAGATACGACAGACCTGCGATATGACATTTTTAAGGAAGCAAACTGATCTAAACTGAATAAATGATATAGAAGTGAATGGCTTTTTCTCTATTTGTAAAATAATTAAATTTAATTGAGGTGGACAATGGATAAGGCGTGTCAAATAGCAAAAGAGTTTTATGAGAAGATGTCAAAAATTCCATATCCCTCAGGATTGGAACCCAGCGAATTATGGATGGGAGTGTTAAAAACACTTCATATACCTACGATCAATACTTCACAAACTGCGAGTCAAGTATGCGATCTAGTTACAAAAAAAGACTACTATTCATTCCCGACTTTAAATACGCATCACCTTGCTGGCTCAATTATTGATTCTTATGTTGAATGGTTTGCCCAAAATGACGCGCCTTTATCTTCTTTCGATATAACAATTCAAGAGTCGCCCTATACTTCTCCTGAAGTCATGATGCAGTACCAAGGCCGAAATGTATCAACAGCATTTATGTGGCATTTGGGTATGGCTTATCGTATTCAAACAAAACTTCCAAAATGCAACTCGTATTTAGAAATCGGAAGCGGGTATGGGGGGTTAGCGCGCATCGTAAAACTCCTGCAGCCTGATGTGACTTATTATATGCTAGATATGGATATCTCTTTGTATTTTTCGTATGTATTTGTTTCAACTAATTTTCCTGAGGCAAAATGCCTTCTTGTCGATGATGCCGAGAAAATAAACCAAATTGATGAAAGTTATGATTTTATATTCATACCAACTCAATTCATCGATAAGCTGAAGGGGCTGCGATTTGACGTGCTTGTCAACACGCAATCTCTTAGCGAAATGACGCAATTTGCTTATGACCGTTTTATGGATTTTATGCAAGAAGAGATTCAAGTACGCTATTTTTATAATGCTAACCGTTACGGGCCGCATCCTGACGGTGTGAATTTGAAAGGCCGATGCAATGACGGGATTGGTCACGATGGCTGCGTTTGTGCAAGCGCCTTAGATCCTCACTGGCGCGTTTTATTTTGGGAGTTGTATAGTGATTACAATTTAACAAACCTTGACCCAAGGTTTATGATGATCTTAGAAATTATTGTCGAACGAATACCCAAAGCCTTACGAAATAAAGACTACTATGCAGTGATTAGCAAACAGCTTTTTAACAAAGCGCAACAACGAATGAAATTTGATAATTTGACCCATTATTATCTTTGGGATTCAATTCGATATTGTCCAACGCCGGAAAATCTAACATATTATATACAATATCTTGAGATAAAAGGTTTTCAACAAGCTGAACACTACAAACGTGTGTTAGGCCAAGTAAGAACACAAAATAATGAATAACTGGTTTGATTTTGCTGCATTTTCTCAAAACGCTTTCGGCGCTGCAATTCAACAGGCTCCGCTTGGCTTTATAGACATCGGCGCCAGGGGCGGAGTGCACCCTTTGGTTGAGCCAATTGCAGGTTCGACTCAAGTTTTAGCGTTTGAGGCCGATGCGGAAGAATGCAGCCGATTACAGAAACTCCTTCACGGAAATACTCAGTGGGCGCACATTGATCTTGCTCCTATTGCTCTTGGCGCAAGCGAGGCTGATGCGGAGTTGCATTTGCTTTCTACAGAAACCAACCACTCACTGTTACCGCCGGACAATGAATTTACGCATCGATACAATATGGAAAAATGGAGAGAGATTGAGACGGTTCCAGTCAAAACGCGAAGTCTCGATTCGATTGTGTATGGAGACTATCCCAACAATCAGTATTATGGAGAATTCATCAAACTCGATACGCAGGGAACGGAGTATGAAATTCTTCTTGGCGCTGAACGGACGTTGCGCGAGCGTTGCGTCGCCGTCGTGTCAGAAGTCGCATTCTTTCCGATATACAAAGGGCAGCGCCTGTTTTCAGATGTTGAATCGTTGCTCAGAAAACAGGGATTCTCGTTTTATGGTTTTACTGATATGGCGTATCGTTCTAAACGCTTAATTGACAAAACAAAACAAAAATCCAATGAACGCATATTTTACGCGGACGCTGTTTTTTTCAAAGATCCGCTGCCAGGAGGAGGTCGCCGGATTTCATTGAATGACCGCCAAAAAATGGTGCTGATTTTATGCGCGATGTTGCTGAGCTATTATGATTTTGCGCTTGAACTATTAGACGCATTGGAAGACGAAAACCATACAAAAAAAATAATGAAATCCTTCATACTTGATGTATGCCGATGCGACCCAAAAGAGTTAACGCAACAGGTCGAATCGCTACTGGAACGAATGAAGAGCAACGAAACCAACGCGATGATCGAATTAGGCGATTTTGTTGATAAAGCATATTCAAATTCTAATTACAATGAATTTTCGCCTCAACCATAATCAATTTATAATGATATTGATATAACTTCGGAGACGGCAATGAGTTTAAACAAAATTAATAACAATCCCCGATTAGCGATGACGGCGGCGAAGCAGCGGCTGTTTCAGTCATGCCCGGTTTTTGCAATGGATATAGGAGCGCGGGGCGGCTTTGAAGGATTTCTCAACTGCTTTGGTCAAGATATCCGAAAAATTGGTTTTGAGCCTGACGAGAAAGAATGCAAGCAGTTAAATTCAAATCAATTGCAAGTGAATGAACGGTTCTATCCTTACGCGATTCACAAAGATGGTGGAATAAAAACTTTTTATCTCACCGAATTTGGCGCCTCAAGCGGATTTTATAAACCGGACCCCAAGTGGGTGAAACGGATCAGCCAGGCGGACCAGACAATGACAATCGCCTCTGAAATTGAAATGGATACGGTTTCGCTTGATGATTTTTGTAGCAAGAATTCCTTCCCCTATATTGATTATATCAAGATTGATACGGAAGGATGCGAACTCGATATCCTGCAAGGCGCCGAAAAAATGCTGAAGAATTCGGTGTTGGCGTTGAACCTTGAAACATGGATTCAATCTATCCATATCAATCAGCCTGTTTTTTCAGATATAGATCAATACTTACGTTCATTGGGTTTCATATTATATGAAATCTGCCCCTACCGACATGCGCGAAGCGTTTTACCTGAGATATCAAATAATCCAGTTCCGGGGCCGTCCAGAAACGGTCAAGTGATTTGGGCGCAGAGTTTGTATATGCGCGATATCGTGGGTGATTTGCAGGAGGACTGTGAAGGGGGGAGAACGTATACTCAGGAACAAATACTAAAAATGGCTTGTTTTATGGATATATTTTGCCTTAATGATTGCGCGATTGAATTAATGGTGTTTGCAAAAGAAAAGAATTTAATTCCCGGAATTAATTATGATGGAATTATTGATGGTCTGGCGCCGCAAATTTCAAATAATACTCTCACATATAAGGAATACCTGGATATGTACCAACGCATCAGTACAATGAAAACTCAAAAACCATTAAAATTGTAATCTGAAGATTAAGATATTTTCTTTTTATAATGATTGCGAGATTTGAAAATGATGATAGTCAAAAAAACTTCATTAGATGGCGTAATGCTCATTGAGCCGCCGACGAATTTTGAAGATTTTCGCGGCGAGTATGTTGAAATTTATAATGAAGAATTATTTCACCAAGCGGGAATTGATATTGAATTTAAGCAAGACGACATTTCCATTTCGTCAAAACATGTATTGCGAGGCATGCATGGCGACCAAAATACTTGGAAACTGGTTTCCTGTTTGCAAGGAAAATTCTATCTTGTTGTTGTGAATTGGGATGAAACATCTCCACAATACCGCCAATGGGAGTCATTCACGTTGTCAGACAAAAACCGGTTGCAAGTTTTGATCCCACCAAAATTCGGCAACGGCCATCTGGTATTAAGCGAATCCGCTATGTTTCACTATAAACAATCTTCCTATTATGACCGCGCAGGCCAATTTACAATACTCTGGAACGACCCCAAACTTGATCTCTGGTGGCCAATTCAAAACCCCATCGTTTCCCGTCGCGACGAAGGGTTGGAATAATTTTCTAAATAAGGGAATATTGATTAGACAGGAAACGCATGTTTATGCGATCAATTTCTGAAATTCAAAGCGAATTGCAGGCGCTGTGCGCCGCATCTGCAGGGCCTTTTGGCGTTCCTGCTGGCCATTTGACGGCCATTTCTCAACGCATCGTCTACGCGCTTGAAAATCAGGGGCGCGTTGTTTTACTCGGCGATAAAAGAATGGGCGCCATGCCTGACGTGATGGCGGGCCGTATACGATCAATCAGCGGCTTTCCAAAGAACGCAGGCCCGCTTGTCGCCGTCTCATCCGCTCCCGATGAACGCATTGCAACTTACACGCTGGGCCGCGCCGGGCGGAGCAACGATATCTGTCTGGCGATTGCCGATAACTTAAAATCCTCTGAGTTTGTAAATACGCTGAGGACCGCCCATAAAAAACAAATCGCCGTTGCTTGTTTTACCCGCTCGCCAATGGAGTTTGCTGACCTCCCCGTTAAGATGATTGCGCTCCCCGGCGATGTTTGTCTTGACGAATGGGCAATTCAGTTGGCCAATTATCTAGGTAAATTATTTCAATTGCTGTTTCCTCACGGCGCAGAAGAAATTCATCAAATGTCTTTAGGCTGGAATGCAGCGCTCGAAGAAAGTAAACAAATTAACCTGCAGCGCAGCGCCGATGCGCCTAAAGTTTCAATAGTCTTGCCAACGCGCAACCGGTTTGAAACGGTGAAGCGGTGTATTGAAGTTTTGATCAAAAACGCTTCGGTTCCATTCGAAATCATAGTAATGGATGATAGTTCTGATGGCAGTGATAAGGAATTACAAACCCTGTTTGAAGCAACCCCACATGTCTTTTTGCTTCATGGAGAAGAGCGGCGCGGTTTGCTGCCTAGCGTCAATCTGGGACTCGTATTAAGCAATGGCGAGTATGTCGTGGGGCTGACTGATGATGTGGATGTATACAAAGGCTGGGAGATCGCGATGATTCGCTTATTAGAAAATGAGCCAGAATGCGGCGCCGCAACGCCTTTGATATTGGAAGCAGATGGTACGATACAGTCGATGGGCGTCATTGACGGCGTACGCAGTTTGAAATATCCCGAATTACCCACCGTCTACGGCGCCAAGGGGTGGATCGGGCGAGGCCGTACGCCGGAACAATGCCCGGAAACTCGCTGGGTGCGTGAATGCGACTATGGCTGCATTAGTTTTATGCGGCGTGAATTGATGAATCAGATGGGCGGTTTTGAAACGAGGTATGAGAAATATTGTACGGATACGGACTTGGGAATGCGTTTGCGGTTGAATGGATATAAAGTTTTATATTGTCCGCAAAGCGTGATGATCCATCATCAATTAAGCCGTGATGTACAAGACAAAACCAACGATCAAATCAAAAAAGACCAAAAAATATTTCATGATAAATGGGGCATTTATACCGTGCCGCAGTGAGCCGCATTATTTTGAGGAATTTAAAGAGAATATATACGGCACCATCAAAACCATCCCTCCCTGTTCCATGTACGGTACGGAACGTATCTCTCCTGTGAGAGGATAGATACGACTGATTTAACATTACAAATTGAAGGGCAGGAAATGATGGCTTCATTAAAGCGTGAATGCTTGAACCACTTCTTCGTGATCAATGAAAAGCATCTGGATTATTTGGTGAAGGAGTATGTTAAGCATTAATGTCCTGGTTCAGCGTGAATTGGAATATTCGGATCGTTGCGTTAGGTAGTCCGAGTTATGGTAGTTGAGTTTTTTTAGGCATGGGGGAATGCTCGAAATGGTTGAACAAGGTTGGAGGCGGAGCGATCCATCCGCCTCTCGCAACTATTCGCCGCACACCCAACCGGCTATCCCTGGCGAGTTGCGCTCCCGTAGAGTTCGCGTCCGTTTCACCAGCGAATGCTTCTCTTGCTAAAAGGAATGAGCGGCGTCAAGTTTTTGAGCGGCCTGACGCCGAAGTTTCCTCTGTTCTATCGCGGAGCCCTTCGAGCGCTTATCGCACTGTATTTTGGCAAGCGTGTTAGATATAAAACCCGATGTTGATATTGAAACGGGTATACCAGTCGTCGTCTCCGCCTGATGAGAATCCATCAGTCCAGATTGGGCCAATCCAGGGATGGTTCTTTCCAAAGGCGGCGTCAAAGTAAATAAAAAAGTTTCCGGCAGAGACTGAAGCGCCGATGACATTTTGATAACTATCGTAAAAGCCGGATTGATCCTTATCAAGAATACTAAAATCATCGTAAAGCGTTATCGAATCAATATAAGTGGGTTCAATTGGTATCGTATAGCTAAGCCCTACCGTATACAGATTGGCGCGGCTTGCAATTTCGTATGGGAAATCATAGGCTCCCATCAACACAAAATCATTGCTCACTCTTGGCGGGTTCCGTAGTGAATATTCATAGCGAATAACTTCTACCATAAGGTTCCATTGGTTCCAGGTTTCGTTTAGATGAAGTCCAGCGGCGTATTGGTTGCCATCGTCGTTCGTTGTTCGGTTGTGTACCTTGCCAAGTTGCAACGAAACGCCGATCTCAGTGTTATGGTTTTCCGCATGTTCCCATGTATAAGCGTATCGAAGATTTAACTGGTTTTCTTCTACATTTTGTGAGACGCCTTCTGCAACAAGGTCATAGGAGTAGCGTGCGCTGTCGTTGCTTTTTCCATGATAATGGCCTTCATCTTCCAGGTAATAGGCTAAGTGAAGGTCCCAATTGTCTGCCTGATGAATGTATTTTAGTCCCAAGTCATAGTCATCTTCCAAGCCGACATAATAGGGAAGTTGGAAGAACCAGTTGTGAGACGCGTAGGGAATAATTCCAAATGGAACTTGATGAACGCCCAAGTGAATCTCATCACGATCAGACAGCCGATATCCCAGCCAGCCATGATGGAGCATGCTGGTATCTTGATCGGATTCTGTATAGTAGTAGTAACGATATTCAGCCGAACCAATGAACTGCTGCCATTCATAGTCTAAATTTAGGCGAATTGTGTCAGGGTCAATTCGGCTTGAATGGCTCCAATCTTTATAAAAAATATTCGATCTTACGGCGCCCCCTAGTTGAAAGGGTCCAATTTCTAGTTTATCAATTTGTGAGTATGTCAGTTGAATGGAAATGATGAATAGTGTGAAAACTATGTAATTTCGGTATTTATGAAAGAAGAATTTTTCATGTTTCATTAACGGGCCAACTTAGAGAGTATTTTCCACATTCAATAAAGAAAAAAACAGGATTCTGAACGAGTTGAAACATCTCATAAAAGATATTTTTTGTCAAGCATTCTTATCAAATCAATTTGGCCTCCTGTCCGTATTTAGAAGTATGCGGACAGAAAACCTAAGCAAAAAAGACGAACCCCATATTTACACCCCACCCCGGCCCAATGTCATTGACTTAAGCCATGATCTGCAAATAGATCGCAATTTTGCCCGGAATATAGTGTGTGTCATTGCGAGCGAAGCGAAGCAATCTCGCTTTATTGATGGGTGAGATTGCCGCGTCGGCCTTTGGCCTCCTCGCAATGACACTGTCGAAGGGCTTTGGTGTTCTTAAGTCAATGACATTGCCCCCCCCCGGTCTCCCACATCCATATTGAAGTGATTTTAATTAAAGAATTTATAAGAGTTTCCCGATAACGATTATGAGGGAGTCTATCTTTTGACTTATGTTTTAAAGACTTCTGTTTGGCATCGATTGTCTAAATGTATGACATGACGATTGATTATTTATTCATTGAGAGCAATTTCTATTGGCTCTAATCATCATTATCACGGTTGAGCGGTATCTCATTACAGGTTGCTTTTTAATTTTGCAACCAGGAGAGCATGATGTCTAATCGGAATATTTTGAATTCTTTAAGCGGGAAAATTCTGTCCTATGTTGTGTTGCCCATTTTAGCGATTCTCGGTTGTTTATTTTTATATAATAATCACCTATTCTTTCAACAAGTTCGTATTGATTTTGAAGACAAACTGCAGTTACTATCTGATAACATTGCTTTCAAAATAGAAATTGGCAATTCACGCGCAGTTGAAGCCACCCAAATCATGGCGTTGGCCCAATCAAGCGGTCTGTTTGGGCAACGAGAAAAATCATTTGTATTCACTCGACATGTACTGGAAAATTTTCGAGAATTTACCGGGACCTACTTCGGATATGAGCCGAATGCCGATGTTCATTTGCAGGATGATTTTTCAGTAACATCCGCCACTAAAATTGGTATACGAGAAGACGGACGGTATGCGCCGTATTGGTATCGAACCATTGAGAACCCTGACGAAATCAAGCAGGACTATTTGTTCAATCTAGTCGACAGCCTTTTTTATAACGGTTGCAAAGCGCTGTTTTTAGAAAAAAATAAACCACAATACATGATTACTGAGCCTTATGTTTATGAAGGCAAAATGCTGGTCGAACAAACCTACCCCATCGTGATTAACAATCAATTTAAGGGAGTCGCCGGCGTCGACCGCGCATTAGATGACATTATTCAATCCTTATCAGATATTGCAAATGAAGAGGGCGTCGATTTATTTCTTATCAGTTCAAGAGGGAAATTTGTCGAAGCAACTACAAACACAAATCAACAAGACTCCGCTATAGAGTTAAGAACAAAAGCGGTAGATGATACTCCATATAAAGATTTATTTGGACGTTTTATTCAGAAGAAGAACGAAAAGCATCTACTTTTAGAAATTGATCCAATCGACCAGAAAAAATATTATTACGCCTCATCGCTCATTCCAACTGGAGAGTGGCTACTAATCACACGAAAGTCAGAACAGGCAATTATTGGCCCGATTTGGAAGTCGATGCAAACTTTAATCACTGTTTCGGTTCTTGGCTTTCTTTTCGCGATTGGGCTCTCTTTACTCTTCACCCGGTCGATATCCCAAAAAGTTCAGACGACAGTTAGTGCAGTCAATATGCTTGCTTCAGGCGACCTGGCTGAAGACTCTTACTCTCATCTTGAAGATATGAACCAAAGCAAAGATGAACTGGGCACACTCATTCAAGCCGTACAAAAAATCAGGACCCGTTTAAAAGAGATGATTACAGATATTTCTACGACATCTCTATCGGTGTTACAGTTTTCTGAAACCATGTCGAATCAGTCTGGCACTGTAACAGATCAAATGAAGTCATTAAATGAAATTTCTTCAGAGGCGTCGCAATCGGCGCAGGAAATTCAAAGCAGAATCAATGGTATGGCGGCGGCGATTGAAGAAATCAGCGTCAGCAGTAATTCGGTCTCTCAATCGTCAAACGGTATTTCGCAAAATCTGGATAGCATTGCTGCGGCGGTTGAAGAATCTTCAGCAAACATGAATTCGATGGCTTCATCGGCGGATACCATTTCTAAAAATGTGAACCGCATCGCCAAATCGGTCAACGAAAGTTCATCCGCAATGGAAGCAATATCGAATGATGCGGGGGAGGCCGTTACATTTTCAAGCCAAGCGACGGAATCAGCAACCCGCACATTTCAAAATGTCGAATTGCTCGGACGCTCCGCAGAATCCATCAGCAAGGTCGTTGAAATTATCCGTTCCATTGCCTCTCAAACCAATCTTCTCGCTTTAAATGCCAGCATCGAAGCGGCTTCAGCAGGTGAAGCGGGCAAAGGCTTTGCTGTTGTCGCAAATGAAGTAAAAGAGCTCGCCCGCCAGACAGCGGAATCAACCGAAGAGATACGTTCACAAGTTGAAGACATCCAACTTAAGTCTCGTGAGTCGATCCAGGACATCACAGATATCGTTGACATCGTCAAAAAAATCAACAAAACATTTGGTAAAATTGCCTCCTCCGTTGACATTCAAACCAACCAGTCAAATGTGATTACGAAGAACATCAACAACGTGGCGGAAGAAATTGAAGGCATCTCGAACAACATCCATGAGGCGGCGCTGGGGATCAATGAAATATCAAAAAGCGTGACAACAGGCGTTTCCGAAGTCAATTCAATTTCACTTAATTTAGGCGAACTGGTACAAGGAATCAGTGAGATTGCCCGGTCGGCGAACAGTCTTTCACAGTTCATGAACGAAATGGTCAACAATTTCCACTCGGTTTCAGAAACATCTGATTCTGTTGGACAGCAAATGGATGAAGCATTGCCCGTGATGAGGCAGATGACGGAAGTCTCAGAACAGCTGAATCTGTTAGTGAAAAAATTTCAACTGTAATCACTGTGTTCGACATGAAATGCATCTACGGTTTGACCGTAAAAGGTGAGTGCTGTGTCAGAGATTATTGACCAAGCGTCCATTGAAGAATTTGCCAATGAAAGCATGGAGCACTTGGACGACATTGAGCCTGACCTCATGTCGTTGGAGGGCAATCTTGATTCAACCAGTCCTGATACAATTAATAAGATATTCCGCGCCATCCATAGCATCAAAGGCGGCGCGGGTTTTATGCCGGCGGAACCACTGAAGCAACTCTCGCATAAGATGGAGCAAGCCTTGATTCCCGTACGCGATGGGGAGAGGCCGCTCACTTCAGACTTGCTGGATCTATTGTTACAAGGCATTGATCGCCTGCGAGAAATGCTCAACGCCATGCTGAATGGCGACGTTGCTTGTTCTGCAATTGATTGCACGATTGAACTTGAACGGTTAGAGTCTCTAGAAAATCAGAGCGACAAAACCGCTGCTGCTGACGATCAATCAGCAGCGCCTCAAACAACGACCCTGCAATGCGACCGCTTAGCCGTTGAAGAAGCCGTCAATCAAGGCCAATTACTCTATGAACTCACATTGCCCGCCGACCATTTTGAACCCCAAAATTTAAGTTCTTTCTTAGACGTTCTCATCACAATGGGGGAAGTAATCGCCTCTGATTTTGATGTCGCCCAATCCAGCGAACTCGAGCGGTTGCCCACCGATTACAAACTGCTTTATGCAACTGTGCTTGACCCTGAAATGACAGAAGCCGCCGTCGATCTGCCGTCCGGTTGTGTTCGACAGATGACCATAGAAACGCTTTTCGCGGCGCCCGAAGTTTCACAAAAGAAACAAGAATCCGCCATCATTCAAAAACAAGAAGCCCCTGCAAGTGATCAAACAGAAAGCGTAACCAAAACCGCGCCGTCTCAGTCGAATTCTCAAGCGTCAAAATCATCAGAACCCCAAAATATTCGAGTTCATTTGAGCGTACTCAATCAGATTATGAATATGGTGGGAGAATTGGTACTGGTTCGGAACCGCTTGCTGCAAACATTAGATGAGCACAAGAAAAAGGTTGACGGCCTGGAACCATTACTCAAGAACCTCGATTTTATCACATCTGAAATCCAAGAATCATTTATGCAAACCCGGATGCAACCGATCGGCTCGTCTTTTTCCCGGTTTAGAAGGCTGATTCGCGATTTATCAAAGCAGTTTGGCAAGCCAATACAATTTGAAACCTCTGGCGATGAAGTCGAACTTGACCGCACCGTGCTTGAGTTGCTGACAGACCCGCTTGTTCATATTTTGCGTAACAGCGCCGATCACGGGATTGAGCCCCCAGAAGTCCGATTGCAGCAGGGCAAGGCGGAGCAGGCGAATATTGGAATCCATGTCGAGCAGCGTTGCGGCAAGATTTATATCAATATCGTTGACGATGGAAAAGGAATTGATCCAGAAGTCATACGCAAAAAAGCCGTTGAAAAAAAACTGGTTTCAAGTGAAGAAGCCGAACGGCTTCCTACCAAAGAATTAGTTCGTTTAATATTTGCTCCTGGATTTTCAACCGCATCAAAAATCACCCAAGTATCGGGGCGCGGCGTCGGCATGGATGTTGTTCGGCATAACATTGAAAAGTTAGGCGGCGCAATCGATATTGATACGGTTAAGGGCGGCGGCACAACAATTCAACTCGCGTTGCCGCAAAATGTCTCGATCATGTCAGCGCTGATTGTCGAAACCGGGAGACAACGCTTTGCGATTCCATACATTAATTTAGTCGAATTGGTTGTTTTAGAAAGCGATGATATAGCGCAATGTATTTACCAGATCAACAATGATTTGGTCTTGCGCCTGCGCGAAAGTCTCTACCCGTTAGTTTCACTATCAGATTTAATCGACGCCCCGCGTATGTATTGGGACAACTCTGAAACCCAATGGCTTCCAGACCGGCGTCAAACCTGGGTAGACTCACGGCAAGAAATCAATCTGCCGCTTGATTACTCAATGTCAGTATTTCGAACATTGCGTGACAAACACAAAAATCGCAGGAGAAATATCGAGACCAACCAGGCCGCAATTTTAATTGTGCGAGACGGAGACCGGCAATATGGAATATTGATTGACCAAATTGTTGATACCGAAGAGATTGTCGTTAAATCGCTCTCGTCTTATGCGCGCTCATCGGCCCTGTTTAGCGGCGCTTCAATTTTAGGTGACGGCTCGGTCATTCTAATATTGGATATTTCAGGGTTATCCCACCATGCGCATCTTAAGTTTGATGAAATTGAGCCGTATCGCAATATTACGACTAAGGAAACCTCCATCGTACAGCAAGCCCAAGTTCCCAGTCTGGTTTTTTGCGTTGATCCAGACGAATACTTTGCAATTGGCTTTGAACATATCATACGAATCGAACCCGTATTCCGTGAGAGCATACAACAGATAGGCGAACATGAATTTGTCCCATTTCGTGAGGACGGCCTTCCAGTATTTCGATTAGAAAACGACTGCCCGATCCGTCCATTGCCCTCCAACCAGAATGAACTGTTTGCGATCATAATTCGCCCGCAACCGAATAATCAAAACGCTTCACAACGTTTCGGGCTGTTGGCGTCGACGATCATCAACCATGCGGCCTTGCCGGCGGAACTGAAACCACCATGTACTCCCGCTCCTGGAATTCTTGGAACGTGCCTATGGAATGAGAAACTCATTCAAATGGTCGATCCATACAGCATGTTACAGGCAACTGGAGGACCAAGGCCATGAAGCAATTCGTCACATTTCAAATTCAAAAGCAATTATTTGGAATCGATATTTTGAATGTGTTAGAAATTTTTTCCGCCGAATTGATTACTACGATTCCCCAAAGCCCGGCGTGTGTGAAAGGGCTCGTCAATGTGCGCGGGCAGATTGTCACGGTCCTTAATTTGGCGTCAATTTTAAAACTTCCTGTTCGTATTGAACCAAAATCACCTGAAATAATTTTGTTGAAATCACAAAGTGATTTAAAAAAACGCCGCTTGCAACAAGACCATTTAGAATGGGAAGCCGCAAATGAAAACCTGGGGCTGAATATTGATTTGATCGGAGATATTATCGAAGTTGAAGAACCTCTCAGCCCTTTGCCTCCCAGCGTTGATTCGATCGAACGAAGTTATGTTAAAGGGGTTGTGAATCGAGGAAAACACCTTTTAATTATCCTAAGTTTGAAATCGATTTTTGATGATTTATAGAATGAGCCTTCTGAATAAAACAGTAAGAATTGCTAACGATAGATGTCCCAAATCACTTTTGCTATATCTTGCCAAGACAAAACCCTTAAAACGATTGTCCAATCTATTGTTGAAACGATTCCCAATATTCAATTTATAGAAATACAAAACCCAATCGAAACCGGCGTTGTTACTCATTGTGATATTATTCTCTTGGAACAAGAGGCTGGCTTTACGAGCGAACTTGAATCTACGATTCAGAAATACTCCAATCTGAGTTGGATCGTTGTCTGCTCTAGTTCTATGGAATGCAGAGAATTAAAAAAACGCATCTCTTCAGGCTTATATGTCGAATTTCTCTTCAAAAAAAGCGCGGCTTCACATTCAGAACTTGAGCGTTATTACTCATCTTTTTTTAGTGGATTTCTTTCTTATTATCGCACTCAACGCACCCTTCATTCAATTCAAACATCCGAGAAAGAAGCAAAAGCAAAAACAAAACAAAAACCTTTTGATTTGGTCGCAATCGCGTGTTCAACAGGCGGCCCCGATGCGCTAAAAACCATCATTCCAAACTTGCCCGCTAACCTCGGCGTCCCCATCTTAATCGTCCAACACATGCCGGCTGAATTCACACGGAACTTAGCAAACAATTTAGACAATCATTCTCAATTATTCGTCACTGAAGCAAAAGACGGTGGAAATATCGACCTGAATTCGGTCTATATCGCGCCTGGTGGATTTCACATGAAAGTGAAACGGCTTCATCATCCAATGAACGGCCAGCTCCCGCTAAGACTCCGCTTGACCACTGAACCGCCTGTCAATAATTGCCGCCCGTCAGCCGATGTGCTTTTTACATCTCTTTCTAAAGAATTTAATGGTCATGTATTGGCGGTCGTTCTTACAGGGATGGGAGTTGACGGGCGCGAAGGAGTCAAGGAATTACAAAAAACAAATACCTATTGTTTAACCCAACGGCAGGACACTTGTGTTGTTTATGGCATGCCAAAAGCGGTTATTGAAGCGGGATTATCAAATGAGACTCTTCCCTTGGCATCAATAGCGAAACGAATTTCTTCATTATTGAAACCTGATGGTGAATTAGGCAATGAATAATTTAATTTCTCTTTCGAATGAAGAATTTCTTCTTTTACGCGATTATCTTGTTTCCCAATATGGAATTTGGATTGAAAAAGAAAAAGATTATTTACTATCCGAACGATTGAGGCCATTGTTGCGGGAACTAAAAATGACCTCGTTTCATCAATTCTATTTGCTACTGCAAAATAGCCCGCCAATAACAATAACGAACCGAATAAAAGAACTCATAACGACCAACGAAAGCCAATGGTTTCGAGACGGACATCCCTTTGAGATATTAAGCGAAGTCATACTGCCTCAATTAATCTCGTCACGTCCACTGATGGAACCGATTCGCTTTTTATCGGCGGGATCAGCAAAAGGCCAAGAAGCCTTTTCGATCGCAATTTCGATTGAGACGTATTGCAAGTCGAACCCGAAAGTGAATAAGGACCGATTTGAGATCGTTGCGGTTGACTTAAACCCAACACTCGTCAAAGAAGCGCCTAAAGGCTGCTTTAGCTCGTTTGACATCGAACGAGGCATGCCAGATGAAACCCGAAAACAATATTTCACAAAAACAGACAATGGTTGGGTCTTAGATGAGGCCTTGCGAAACCAGGTCACTTTTCATCCACACAATTTGATGAAGCCACTGAATATATACGGCGATTTTGATGTGATTTTTTACCGAAATGTGATGATTTATTTTTCGGATCAAAACAAGTCTCATTCGTTGGGCCATGTTTTTAATCGCTTGCGTCCAGGAGGGTATCTGCTAATCGGATCAATGGAGAACCTTCCTGGCGGGACTTGGGCGCTGGATAAGAATCGATATGCAAAAGGCGCCTATTATCAAAAGAGAGATTGAGGGTTATTTATTGACTACCTGATCGATTTTTTCTTTCAATTGATCTGGCGTAAACGGTTTGATCAAATAATTATTGGCGCCAGCCTGAACGGCTTTGATCACTTTCATCTTTTCACCTTCTGTCGTGACCATCACAATGGGCGTCTTGATCCCCATGCTTCGGATTGCTTTCACTGCATCAATTCCCGGCACAGGCATATTCCAGTCCATCAGAATGATGTCAAAGGCTTCTTTTGATGCGGCGTCAATCGCCTCATCTCCGCTTGTGGCTTCGGTGAAATCTGAATAGCCATATTTGGTTAAGGTTTTCCGAATCAAGTTCCGCATGAATTGCGCATCATCAACAATCAAAAACCTCATGAATTTGTCCTTTATTTCCGAAGTGATGGTTTGAATGAGAAGGTTAAAACAACCGTGGTCACTAGAAAAGTTGATTGATTCATGACGCTTCTCACCGTCTGTCACAGGCATTTCATCTTTGGTTAGCGTTTGAGGAAGCGACAATCGAAGATCAAGATCGGTTTTGCTTGATAATATGCGTTTAAAACTCCCCGCGATTTGGTTGGATACTTCAGATAAGAGATCGATATGCTCTTGTTTAGATGGAACGGAGTTTGATTCTTGTTGGTTCCATAGATGCTGAGACAATTCACCTGAAAATTGAAAGATCAGACAATAGTTTAGGCTGCCGCGAATCGCGACGCCGATTGCATCCCGGTCGGGGTCTTCATTGGCGACGGCAGATTCGCCAACAGATGTCTCGGTGTTAAACATCTGACCAAGTACCGTTTGGGCGCAGAGCACCAACTCGTCTTTATATGATTGTATCTCGTCCATAATCTCTTATCGTATTTGTAGACCGCATTCTTCCTGTTCCATGTACGATACGGAACTTAACTCTCGTATGAGAGGATAGATACGATTGATTTAACATTACAAATTGAAGGGCAGAGAATGACGGGTTCTATGATCTAGAGCCCATTTCTATTTTATGTTACGTTTATGGCTCGTTTCAGCGCTGTTTCAAAACCTTGGGCCGCCTCTAAATCATTCACCAATCTTGATTTAAAAAGCAAGGAGGTTTTCTGTTGATCCATTGGTTTTATCTTATTTTCATGACCTTTCTAAGGCAACGAGATCAATTATTGACGGCGCAGGTCCAGTATCTCAAGGCGGAAAACAAGATACTACGAAGTCGGTGCGATTTCAAGATTATGACCACGCCCCAAGAACGCACCAAACTGCTCCATTATGGTCTACCTCTTGGAAAATCAATCAAAGATATCATAGGCATCGTTACATATAAAACCTTCCAGCGTTGGAAACGTGAGTTTGACGATCCAGATTACAGGCCAAAGAAAGTCGGTCGGCCTCGTATTCCAGAGACGCTTCGGCAATTGATTATACGCTTGGCCGTTGAAAATGCCTGGGGGTATACAAGAATCAAAGGGGAACTCTTAAAGCTGAGTCATTGCGTTGGTCGCTCAACGATTCGACGCATCCTAAAATTGGAGGGCGTACCTGATCCTTATAGCCGCAAAGATTCTGCTTGGCATCGGTTTGTACAGCGTGAGATGGAAACTCTCTGGGCTTGTGATTTCTTCTGCCAACCAGTCTTCAGTCTATTTGGAAAGAAGTTTTTATGGGCGCTTGTATTTATCCATTTGGAAACCCGGAAAGTCTATTACGCAGGTTGTACGACCAATCCCAAATCCGAATGGGTTGAGCAGAAAGCCCGCCAATTTTGCTGGTACTTAAATGAGAACGATGCATCGATCAAATACCTGCTGCGTGATCGAGACGGGAAATTCTCGCCTAAGTTCGA